>CAZDNS010000001.1:0-76292 GCA_964506845.1 uncultured Planctomycetia bacterium
GAAGCATATCCGCCACAAAGCATTGGCGGATGGCTTTCTGCGAAGGCGGGTAAATAAACCCTTTTAGATGAAAAGTTATTCCTTGAGCGATAAAGAGAAACTGAACAAAATCATCGAGGCTACAGGTATCTCGCGCTCTGAACTTGCAAGGCGCTTAGAGGTAAGCTATAAGACTGTTTACCGCTGGCTGGATAATAATGTTACGCCCCATCCTTCTCAATCCAGAGATATTGACCAATTGTTTAAGGAATATGTGGATTTAAGAAGCGTTGTCTTATATCTCCGCGGCAAGATAAAAGACCCTATAAAAATATTAAAAACAGATAAAAAGATAAGAGACAGGTTTATATTAGAAATGACCTATCATTCAAATTCTATAGAGGGGAGCCGTATGACCCTGAAAGAGACCGAGATGGCTTTTGAGGGGAGAAGGGTGCGGGGAAAGGAGCTATTTGAGGTCTTAGAGGCGGTAAATCATAAGAATGCCATGGAATTTCTGCTGGGCAATATCCGGACAGGATTTAAAATTGACCAGAGTTACATATTAAAATTGCATGAAATAGTAATGTACAATTTTAACAATAAGCTCCCCGGTAAATACAGAACAGGTCAGGTTAATTTAACAAATACAGAAAAACCGCTTCCGTCTGCTCAAGAGGTGCCTCTTAAAATGGGGAAACTGGTAAAAAATATTAATAATTACGGAAGAGACCCTATAGGAAAGATTGCTGAGGGCCACTATGAATTTGAGGCAATTCATCCCTTCTTTGATGGAAATGGCAGAGTGGGAAGACTCATTATGATAACACAACTCCTGAGCAAGGGTTTTGCGCCAGCTATTATCCGGATAGACGATAGGTATAAGTACTATATGGCGCTGGGTAAAGCAGATTTTGGCGATTATAAAAACATTGTGCAAATGGTATGCGACAGCATTATAATGGGATATGAACTTTTAACAAGTGAAACTTAAGGAATTTTTTCCTCTGATACCCCTAATTTTTCATTGCTTTTTCGGGGATTATTTATTATAATTTTTTAATTATGTTTCAGATTAAACCTTATATCCTAAGTTTTATATCCATATTTGTGGCGGTGAATGCGCTGGGGGTGCTGCCGCTTTTTATCTCCCTGACAGAGAAACTCTCTAAAAAGGAACGCCACAAGGTTATTATCAACTCTATTTTTACGGCAACAGTGATAGCAATTGCATTTATGCTTATCGGAAAATTAGTCTTTATGATAATGGGTATCTCTGTTGCGGATTTTAAGATTGCGGGCGGGATACTGCTGTTAATTCTATCTGTAAATTTGCTTTTGCCTGAAGGACACGAAAGCCGAAAATCTACCTCTGATGTGGGCATATTTCCCTTAGGAACACCGCTTATTACAGGGCCAGCGGTATTAACTACAAGCCTTGTTATGATAGATGCCTATGGGCTTTTGGCGACATTAGCGGCATTCGTTATCAATATGCTGGTTATATGGTTTATTTTTTCAAAATCGGATAGCGTAATTAAGGTAATGGGAGTTGGCGGGACAAGGGCATTTTCCAAGGTTGCGGATATTCTTTTGACCGCAATTGCAGTGATGATGATAAGAAAAGGGATTATAGACATACTTAATAGTTATTTAGTTAAGTAGATGAGCCCCTCGAGCAGAAAAACTCCCCGAGGGTTCAAGTAGATAGATGCCAACCAAGGCTTACAAAGTTATAATACAATGTTTTCTGAGTATGTTATTCGCGTACTCTTTAAATAGCGGATTGTTTGCCGAAGAAAATGTCTCGATAAAATACCAATACTATGAGAGGGAATTTTATGCACTTATTTGCCAGCCCGAGGGAACCGGACCCTTCCCGGTGGTTATCTATAACCATGGAAAAATTGTGGACACAGAAGGATATAATAAGGCAAAATCCCTTGGCTATGATGTTGAGGGAATCTGCGCTGAGATAGCTAAAAGGGGATTTATAGTATTTGCTCCGATAAGAAGAAGTGGCAGCGAAAATATAGAGGGCCATAAAGAGGAGGTTTTTAAGGCTATTGATTACGCTAAAACCTTACCAAACAGTGTTCCCGCAAAATTAGCGGTTATCGGCTTCTCAAGAGGAGGGTTGTTTACTCTTATGGCCGCCATAGAAAGACAGGATGCAAAGGCAATAATACTCCTTGCGCCTGCTCCCTGGGGTACCTCTGCCAGCGAATCCTTGAAAAATGCGGACTCGGTAAGTGCGCCTGTTCTAATGCTGGTGGATAAAAATGACTCACCTCAAATATTGAGAAATTTTGAGATGATAGAAAAATCCCTCTCTGCATCAGGGAAAGAGGTAAAAATAATCCGATATAACAGCAAAGAGGGGCATCGCCTATTCTGGAAGAAGGGTTACTATATTGACGATATGGTCGCTTTTCTAAAACAAAATCTTGATTAGTTAAAAGGATAAAAGATATGGCTGCTAAGGTTTGCACATTCATAATGGCTGGCGGAAGGGGAGAAAGACTCTTTCCTCTAACAAGAGACAGGGCAAAGCCTGCTGTGCCGTTTGGCGGAATATACAGGATTATAGACTTTACCCTTTCAAACTGCATAAACTCAGGCCTCAGGAGAATACATATACTTACCCAGTATAAGTCCATCTCCCTTGAGAGGCATATACGTATGGGATGGAGTGTATTTTCAGGCGACCTTGGCGAGTATATAAATATTATCCCTGCCCAGCAAAGGATAGATGACCATTGGTATCAGGGAACAGCAGATTCGATATACCAGAATATTTACTCTATAGATATGGAGCAGCCTGAACTTGTCCTTATCTTAGCAGGAGACCATATATATAAAATGAATTATTTTGAGATGGTTAAGTTCCACAGGGAAAACAATGCCGAGGCGACTATCGGCGTGGTGGAGCTTCCCAAGGAAAGGGCATCTCATCTGGGCGTGGTTGAGGCGGATGATTTATCAAGGGTTGAAAATTTTACCGAAAAACCACACCATCCGAAGACCCTTAAGGATAACCCTAATCTGGTTTACGGCTCAATGGGAATATATCTCTTTAATACCGATGCGCTGAAGGAGGAGCTTACGCTTGACGCAAGAAATACCAGTTCAAGCCATGATTTCGGAAAAAACGTATTTCCTGCAATGATAAAAAAGGGGCGAAATGTATTTGTCTATAACTTTAAAGACGAAAATAAGAAAGAGGCAAAATACTGGAGGGATATCGGAACCATTGACGCCTATTATGAGGCAAATATGGACTTAGTGCAGGTTGACCCGGTATTTAATTTATACGATAAGGAATGGCCCATAAGGACGTATCAGGAGCAGTGCCCGCCTGTAAAATTTGTCTTTGCCCAGGAGGAAAAGGGCGGAAGATTAGGCATAGCGCTTGATTCAATGGTCTCAGAAGGCTGTATAATAAGCGGCGGAAGGGTTCAGCGCTCCATACTCTCACCCAATGTGCGTATAAATAGTTACGTAGAGATATATGATTCAATACTGATGGAAGGCGTAAATGTGGGAAGGTATTCAAAGATAAAACGGGCGATAATCGATAAAGACGTTTTTATACCGCAGAATGTGGAGATAGGTTACGATTTGCACAAGGATAAAAAGAGATTTACTGTAACTGAATCCGGGATTGTGGTTGTTGCAAAAGGAACAAAGATAGAATGAAATTTGAGGATAAACCGTTAGTTTTGGGAAAGAAGAGTTTTAAATCCCGCCTATTGGTCGGAACCGGAAAATATCCTGATTTTAAGACTATGAAAAAGGCGATAGAGGTTTCTTGCGCCGAGATAATTACTGTTGCAGTCAGACGGGTAAACCTGTCTAAAAAAGGCGAGTCCCTATTAGATTATATTGATACAAAAAAGATTACAATCCTGCCGAATACCGCAGGCTGTTTTACCAAAAAAGAGGCGATACGAACCGCCTATCTGGCAAGAGAGGCAGGGCTTTCAAATATGGTTAAACTTGAGGTAATAGGAGACCAGAAAACCCTTATGCCGGATACAGAGGCGCTTCTTTCTGCAACAAGGGAGCTGGTAAAAGAAGGTTTTTTTGTTTTGCCCTATACAAATGATGACCCTGTTATGGCTAAGAAACTTGAGGATGCAGGCGCTGCCTCTGTTATGCCACTGGCGGCTCCGATTGGTTCTGGCCAGGGGATTTTAAATAAGTTAAATATAAGGCTGATACTTGAGGCGGTTAAGGTGCCTGTTATAGTGGACGCAGGGGTTGGAACTGCCTCAGATGCAACAATAGCAATGGAATTAGGTGTCGATGGGATTTTGATGAACACAGGTATCGCCCTTGCCAAAGACCCGATAAGAATGGCTTATGCTATGAGGCTGGCGGTAGAAAGCGGAAGAATAGCTTATCTATCCGGAAGGATTCCAAAGAAACCATATGCCTCTGCCTCAAGCCCTCAGGAGGATATGATTGGAAGATAATGATTAGAAAAGCAAAGCTTACAGATGCAAAGCAGATTCAGAAATTGATAAACTATTTTGCCAAAAAAGACCTTATGCTTGCCCGGTCTCTGAATGAGATATATGAGAATATAAGGGATTATTTCGTCTATACAAACTCCCAGGAAATCATAGGGACTGTTGCGCTTCACATATGCTGGGATGACTTAGGAGAGATAAAGGCGCTTAGTGTGGATGAAAGATTTCAAAATAAAGGCGTAGGCTTAAAACTTGTAGAGAGAGCGCTGGCTGAGGCAAAGGCGTTAAAACTAAAGAAGGTCTTTGCCCTTACCTATATCCCTGAATTTTTCAGAAAACTGGGGTTCAGGGAGATTGACAAGAAAAGCCTTCCCCAGAAGATATGGGGAGAGTGCGTAAATTGCGTGAAATTTCCGAATTGCACTGAAACCGCATTAATAGTGAAGATATAAAAATTATATTGATTACAACGATTTTAAAAAGATTACAGCGATGGAATAATGATGTTTTAATCTCTGTAATCGGTCTTTTTTAATCGTCGTAATCATACTTCTATTTATTTGACAAAGCATATGGGATACACGATTACAGAAAAAATACTGCTGGCGCATACAGATAATAAATCCATTGTGCCGGGTGAGTTTATAAACGCAAGGGTTGACCTTTGCCTTGGAAATGACATAACCTCACCCTTTGCAATAGAGGAGTTTAAAAGGACGGGTTATAAAAAGGTTTTTGACTCCGAAAGGATAGCGCTTATACCTGACCATTTTGCGCCGAATAAGGACATAGAGAGCGCCGCTCAATGTAAACTTCTCAGGGATTTTGCAAAGGCGCAGAATATAAAACACTATTATGAGGTAGGAAGGATGGGTATAGAGCATGCCTTACTTCCGGAATTGGGGCTTGTTTTACCCGGAGACCTTGTAATAGGAGCGGATTCCCATACCTGCACCTACGGCGCATTAGCTGCATTTTCAACCGGAATAGGCTCAACCGACCTTGCGGCCGCATTTGCCACAGGCAGGTGTTGGTTTAAGGTGCCTGAGACGATAAAATTCATTTATTATGGAAAACCCAATAAATGGATTAGCGGAAAGGATATAATCTTATACACTATCGGCAAAATCGGGGTTGACGGCGCTTTATACAAGGCAATGGAATTTACCGGTGAGGCAATATCAAGGCTCGATATGGATGACAGGTTTACAATGTGTAATATGGCAATAGAGGCAGGCGCTAAAAACGGTATTATAGCTCCGGATAAAAAAACAATTGAATATGCAAAAACCAGGCCCGCTAAAAGAAAATACAGGATTTATTCCTCTGATAAGGATGCGAGATTTTCTTTGATAAAGGAGTTTAACCTTTCAAAACTCCAGCCGCAGGTGTCAGAGCCGCCGCTTCCGAGCAATACCAGGCCTGTGGGAGAATTAAATAAGGTAAGGATTGACCAGGCGGTAATAGGCTCCTGCACAAACGGAAGGATATCGGATTTAAGGATTGCGGCGCAGATTTTAAAAGGAAAAAAGGCGCATAAGGATGTCAGGGTAATTGTAATTCCTGCTACGCAGAACATATACCTTCAGGCGATAAAGGAAGGATTGATTAATATATTTATTGAATCAGGTTGTGTGGTCTCAACTCCGACCTGCGGTCCTTGTTTAGGCGGCCATATGGGTATATTGGCAGAGGGAGAATCCGCCATATCCACTACCAACAGGAATTTTGTAGGCAGAATGGGGAGTGTAAAAAGCAGGGTGTATCTCGCAAGCCCTGCGGTTGCAGCCGCTTCAGCGATAAAGGGTAGAATTACGCATCCAGAAGAGGTTAAATGAAACTCAAAGGCGAAGCCCATATATTTGGGAACAACATAAATACGGACGAGATTATCCCTGCAAAGTATCTTAAAACCCTGGATAGAAATCTCCTCGGTGGATATTGTATGTCAGGAATAGACGAGGATTTTTCAAAAAAGATAAGAAAGGGCGATATAATCGTTGCAGGGCAAAACTTCGGCTGCGGTTCGAGCCGTGAGCAGGCGCCTATCGCCATAAAATCAGCAGGTATTTCCTGCGTCATAGCCCGGAGTTTTGCGAGGATATTCCTAAGAAACAGTATAAATATAGGGCTTCCCATACTTGAGGTTAAGGAAGGACTTGATATTAAGGACCAGGATTTATTAGAGGTGGATTTAAAAGAAGGGGTTATACTGAATAAATCCACCAATAAAACCTATCAGGCAACGAAATTTCCTGAGTTTCTTGAGGAGATTATAAAAGCAGGCGGGCTTATAGAGTGGGTCAGGAAAACAAGGAGCGGAAGATGAAGGTCAGTAAGGAACAGGTAAAAATAGTCGCTTTTTCTGACAAGTATAAAATTATCGGAACCGGGCATAAATTTCCAGAGGGAAGGTTCTCTGATTTTGTAGACAGCCTGCAAAAAGGTTACATCACCGTTACGGATGCCAGGATATATTCTGTATCAACTGATGAGCTTCTGTATGAAAGCAAATTTATGAAACTCAATCTGGCTTATGTAGAAATGATAATGCCTTTATCCGAATTTACCGAAAGAAGGAGCACCGATAAGTCATATGAGCTCTAAGCAATACGATATTGCGGTTATTCCCGGCGATGGAACCGGACCGGAGGTAATAAGGGAGGGTATTAAGGTATTGGAGGCGGTAAGCGAAAAAACCGGTTTTAAATATTCGACTCAAACATTCGACTTTGGCGGAGAGAGATATTTAAAGACAGGTGAGACCCTGCCTGATTCTGCTGTGGAGGAATTAAAAAAATTCTCTGCGATATACTTAGGCGCAATCGGCCACCCTGATGTAAAACCCGGAATTTTAGAAACAGGGATACTCTTAAAACTTAGGTTTTCCTTAGACCAGTACATAAACCTTCGGCCTGTGAAACTATATAATGCCGAGTTTTGCCCCCTGAAGGATAAAACACCGAAGGACATCGATTTTGTGGTGGTGCGCGAAAACTCAGAAGGCCTTTACAAGGGTATGGGCGAGTTTCAGAAAAAGGGAACAAAAGAGGAAACTGCCATACAGATATCTCATAATACCCGGAAGGGTGTTGAGCGCTGTATCCGCTATGCCTTTGAATACTGCAAGAAAAGGAATAAAGATAAAAAACTTACACTTTGCGGGAAAACCAATGTGTTAACTTATGCCTGGGATTTATGGCAGAGGACATTTAATGAGGTGGCAAAGGAATATCCCGGTATAACCACAGACTATGCCCATGTGGATGCCACCACAATGTGGTTTGTAAAAAACCCGGAGTGGTTTGACGTTATTGTAACCGATAATATGTTCGGCGATATTATTACCGACCTCGGTGCAATGATTCAGGGCGGAATGGGAATTGCCGCAGGCGGAAATATCAATCCCGAAGGCGTGTCAATGTTTGAGCCAATAGGCGGAAGCGCTCCAAAATATACCGGTAAAAATATCATAAATCCCCTGGCGGCAATCTGCGCGCTGGGTATGCTGTTAGAAAATCTGGGCGAAACAGAGGCTTCTAAATTAGTGGAGAATTCGGTTATAAGGATAGTCAGCGAAAAATTAAAATCCCTTGCTGCAGGAAAGATGGGTTACTCAACTTCTGAAGTGGGAGATTTGGTGGTGAAAAACTTATGAAAAAATCAAAGTATAACGTAGCAGTAGTTGGTGTAGGTGCAGTAGGGATAGAGATGCTCCGCTGTTTAAGACAGCGCAATTTCCCTGTAGGTGAACTCCGCATTTTTGCCCGCTCAGAACGGATTATTGAGGTGGACGGCGAAAACTACGCGGTTAAAAGCATATCGCCTGACGGATTTAACAACATAGACATAGCGCTATTTGCCGGAACTGAGGGTGAGAAGGGAGCGGCAGTAACCTATGCTAAAGAAGTGATAAAAAGGGGTGCAGTGGTTATAGACAACGGCGCGGATTTCAGGATGGACCCGGATGTGCCTTTAGTTGTACCAGAAGTAAACGCCAAGGATTTGGATCTCATTAGAAATTGGTTACTTGGAAAAAAACACAGGCCAGAAGGCCGTGGTTTGGCTTCCAATAGCCAAAGCCACAGGCCAGAAGGCCGTGGTTTGGCTTCCAATAGCCAAAGCCATAAGGGCATAATAGCAAATCCAAACTGCTCCACCATTCAAATGGTGGTGGCATTATGGCCTATATATAAAAAGGTCGGTATTAAGAGAATAATTGTAACCACCCTGCAGGCGGCCTCCGGCGCAGGAAGGCAGGCAGTGGAGCAGTTAAGAAGAGAGTTGATGGAGTTAGGTAAAACAGAGTATCAGAGAATCGGGGTATCAGAAAATCAGGAAAGGGCTTTGCCGCAGCAACTTGCCCTTAACGTCTTTCCGCATATAGGAAGTTTTACTGAATGTAATTATACCAATGAGGAATGGAAACTGGTAAAGGAAACCCATAAGATTATGCACGCTTATAAAATCAAAATCTCGGCAACCACTGTAAGGGTGCCTGTAAGAACAGGCCATTCGGAATCAGTCTATATCGAAACTGAAAAACCGATTGAGCCTGAAAAGGTAAAGCAGGTTCTCTCAAAGGCTTCCGGAATAATCGTGGTTGACGATATAAAGAATAATCTCTATCCGATGCCGAAGGACACAGAGGGAAAAGATGAGGTTTTTGTGGGAAGGATACGCAAGGACCCCTTCATTAAAAATGGCCTGTGGCTGTGGATAGTGTCGGATAATCTGAGAAAGGGCGCGGCCCTTAATGCGGTTCAGATTGCGGAATATTTAATCGGCTTAAAGAAATGAGTCCTGATAAAAAAAGACAGAGCTGGGCATCCCGGCTTGGCATAATACTGGCAGTTGCAGGAAGCGCAGTAGGGCTTGGAAATTTCCTGAGGTTTCCTGTGCAGGCGGCCTCAAACGGCGGCGGCGCCTTTATGATACCCTATTTCATATCCCTGCTTCTGCTCGGCATACCGCTTATGTGGATAGAATGGACAATAGGCCGTTTTGGAGGAGGTTTTGGCCACGGGACTGCGCCGGGGATATTCCATTCCCTATGGGAGAAAAACAGGTTCATCAAATATTTCGGAGTAATTGGAATATTCGGGCCATTAGTCATTTTTATATACTATACCTATATAGAATCCTGGACGCTTGGATACAGTTTTTTTGCGCTTTTGGGGAAATACGAGGGGATAAAGACCCAGGCGGGTATGCAGAGTTTCCTGAGCGCCTATCAGGGCTTGGAGAAAAACCAGTTTTTTAACAGTATTCTGCCTGCATATATCTTCTTTTTGATAACCTTTATATCGAATATTGTAGTGGTATATTTTGGCGTATCAGGAGGGACTGAAAGGCTATGTAAAATTGCGATGCCTGTCCTGCTAATAGCGGGAATTATTATGGCTATAAGGGTCCTGACCTTGGGTATCCCTGATTTGTCAAGGCCTGACTGGAATTTGGTAAACGGCCTGGGGTTTTTATGGAACCCGGATTTTTCGGTCCTAAAAAGCGCAAGAGTATGGCTTGCTGCATCCGGCCAGATATTTTTTACATTGAGTGTGGGAATAGGCGTGATTTTAACCTATGCCAGTTACTTAAAAAAGGCGGATGATGTGGCGCTCTCGGGGCTGACTGCCGTAAGCACAAATGAATTTGCCGAGGTAATCTTGGGAGGAAGCATAGTAATCCCTGCCGCATACGTATTTTTTGGCCCGGTTGAGATAGCAAATATCGCAAAGGGCGGCGCCTTCAACTTAGGTTTTGTAACGATGCCTTTAGTCTTACAGCAAATAAACTTCAGCGCCTTTTTTGGCTTTGTATGGTTTTTGCTTTTGTTTCTGGCAGGCGTTACCTCCAGCGTCTCTTTGATGGAACCTGCTATCGCATTTATGGAGGATGAGTTCGATATTGGCAGAAAAAAAGCGGTTATCATATTTGCAGGAATTTCCTTTATCCTGTGCCAGCCTGCGATATTCCTTTTAAAACACGGGGTGGTAAACGAGCTGGATTTCTGGGGAGGGACATTCTGCCTGGTTCTGTTCGGGACAGTCGAGGTTATATTATTTGCCTGGGTATTCGGAATGGAGAATGCCTGGACGGAAATACACCACGGCGCGGATATAAGGATACCGGATATTTATAAATTCATCATAAAATACATAACCCCGCTATTTTTATTCCTTATACTCGGATTCTGGTTTATTCAAGAAGGAATTCCCACCATATTTATGAAGAACGTTGCGGCCGCTGATAAACCCTTTGTCTTAGGAACAAGGATAGGGCTTTTCATTATCCTTTTGATATTTGCAATAATGGTTAAAATCGCCTGGCGTAAAAAGAGAATTAACCCCGTTAGAGAATAAAGTTCTTTAACCCCGTTAGAAAAGAATTTTGTAATTGGGCGAGTGGTGCGCAATGACGATGATTTTAAAACTCATTATAAGTAATCTACGCATAACGACTAAAAGTCAAAGGTTTTCTCTAACGGGGTAAAACCCCAGCAAAAGCTAACCTCTAGCCTTCCATCATACAATGCGGAATATCAAACTTATTATTGAATACGACGGAACTGATTTTTGCGGCTGGCAGGTCCAGACCAGAAATAAGGATAAGGAGTCTATTCAGAGCGTAATACAGGATGCTCTAAAAATCATCTTAAAAGAAAGTGTCAGATTAACAGGCTCTGGCAGGACCGACAGCGGCGTCCACGCAAAAGGACAGGCGGCAAATTTCAAGACAAAATCCTGCCTGCCGTTAAGAAAACTGCATAAATCCCTTAACGGCATACTGCCCGGGCAAATAAGGATATTGAAAGTAGAAAATGTACCGCTTAATTTTAATTCAAGATTCGACGCAAGCTCAAAAACATACAGGTATACAATTTTAAACCGGAGGGTGTCATCGCCTTTTTGTGAGAGGTTTTCTTATTTTGTCCCACAGGCGCTAAATCTGAATGCTATGAAAAAAACCTCCGGATTTTTTATAGGAAACAGAAATTTTAAGGCATTCCACACCAGAGAAAAAACAAAAAGATATTCTTCCGTAAGAAGAATAGATAGGCTCGCGGTAACGAAAAATGGTGATTTTGTTTACATCGACATCAAGGCAAGCGGTTTTCTCCATAATATGGCAAGGCGCATTGCGGGCGCGCTTATACAGGTGGGCTCAGGAAAGATTTCGCCTGAAGCAATCAAAAAATCGCTTACTAAAGGGTGCGATTTACCCTTAAAATACAATGCGCCGAGTAAAGGATTATGTCTTATAAGGGTCAAGTATGCTTAAAATTTTGTCCTTGACACCAAAGAATCTATATGATAGGTTTAATAAATTAATTTATACAACCTCTTAAAAAGGAGAAAATCATGGATGCAGAAACCAAGCCAGAACAGGAAATAAAGCCTCAACAGGTAGCATGGGAGGATAGAAAGAATACTGGAGTTTTAGGTGGCTGGATAACCACATGGAAAGAGGTAGTATTTAGCCCGGCTGCATTTTTCAACAGGGTAAGCCCTCAGGGCAAGATTACTGACGCTCTTACCTTCGGGATAATACCGGTATCCATATCCATCATAGTTTCTGCTGTAATAGCAATTCTGTATCAGGTTATAGCCAAGACTCCGCCTGTAGGGATGACAAGTCAGCAGGTAATACTAATTAATGCAATACTTATTGTTACATCCCCTCTTCTTGCCACAATAGGCCTGTTTATAGGAAGCGCCATTTACCATTTGTTTGTCCTTTTGTGCGGCGGCAGAAAGGGCTTCCGCGCCACCTTCAGGACAATGGGCTATACCAATGCCATTGCATTATTCAGCCCTATTCCGATAGCAGGGCCATTGTTTGTGGGGATATATTCTATTGTTCTGCTTACCAAAGGCTTTAAGCGGGTCCACGCTATAAGCACTGCAAGAGCAGTATGGGCGGTCCTTATACCTGTTATTCTTGGTATTCTGCTTTTTGTAATTGCGGCTGTATTATTAGGCCTATTTTTAACGCTTACTCCGGGAGCTGCCGGCACAATAGCTCCGCCTGCTGGCACTGGCACAGGACAGGTAACTCCGCCACCGACACAATAAGATAATGAGGACATTTGTAGCAAAACCCAAGGATATAAATCGGAAATGGTTTTTAGTTGACGCTAACGGCATAGTGCTTGGCAGGCTTGCCGTCAATGTCGCAAAAATCCTATCCGGAAAGACAAAAGAGGAATTTACCCCTCATGTGGATAGCGGCGATGGCGTCATTGTAATAAATGCAAATAAGATAAAGGTAACAGGGAAAAAAAACCAGGATAAGATTTATACCAGATATTCGGGGTATCCTTCAGGGTTAAAGAAATTTACCCTTGAAGAACTGCTGAAGAATAAACCTGAAGAGGTTATTGGCCGGGCAGTCAAAGGGATGCTTCCGCATAACAAATTAGGAAACCATATGCTTAAGAGGTTAAGGGTGTATGCAGATAGCAACTTCAAACAAAGCGTCCAAAACCCGATAAGGTTAGATATAAAGGAATGAAAATGGGAGAAAACAGGCTTACAACAACAGGCAGAAGAAAAGAATCAATCGCAAGGATACAATTAATCCCCTCTGATAAACCAGGCGTCATCGTAAACAACAGACAACTTGATAAGTATTTTGCCCGGGAAGACCTCCGGGTCATAGTCAAACAGCCTCTTGTGCTTACCAATACAACGGATAAGCTGGCTATTATAGCCAATGTGGCAGGAGGAGGAGAAAGGGGCCAGGCAGAGGCAATAAGGCACGGCATTAGCAGGGCGCTGGTGTTGCTCAACCAGACATATAAGTCCATCCTAAAGCAGTATAAACTCCTTACAAGAGACCCCAGGATGAGGGAAAGAAAAAAATTCGGACAGGAGGGTGCAAGGAAGAGATTCCAGTTCTCTAAACGCTAATTAACATATCAGACCTATTTTGTCTTTGTATCGAGAAAATCCTTGACGAAATAGGTCTTTTTATTTTAAAATTAGGCTTTACAATATATTAGACCATCCTCTAAAGGTGTTAGTCCCTTCCTTTAAGAGGTATCAGGAAGGACTACCCTGCTGGGTTAGACCCTTCCTTTAAGGTATAGGAAGGTCTATCCCGCTGGATTAGAACAAGGAAATGATGCTATAACAGAAACAGATCCCTCGCTTATTCACCCTGAAAATCTCGAAGATATTTTCAGGGTAAGCTCGGGATTAATTCCGACATATCCTTGACGCTTTGCGTCAAGGGTGTCGTCATTAAGGAGAATAAATTGATTAAATGTGCGGTTGTGGGCGCAACAGGCTATGCGGGAGAAGTTCTATTAGAACTTTTATTAAAACACCCTAAGGTAAAACTGACCAGCCTTTATGCCAAGGTAGATTCTGCTCAACCAATATATAATTTTTTCCCCAAGTTTTATGGACGGCTTAATCTATTATGTAAGCCTTTGGAAATAAAAGAGTTAAATAAAAACTCTGATTTTATCTTTCTGGCTTTACCCCATAAGGTGTCAATGGAGATTGTTCCGCATATATTACAAAAGGGGAAACGGATAATAGACTTAAGCGCTGACTACAGGCTCACGGATTTAGCGATTTATAAAAAATATTATGGGGTAGCTCATCAGGATAATGGAAACATTAAAAAGGCAGTTTATGGTATTCCGGAACTGTATAGAAAGAAAATAAAAACCGCTACACTAATAGCAAATCCGGGGTGTTATCCTACAGCCGCAATTTTAGGACTTGCGCCGTTATTTGCTAAAAAGAACCTGATAGATATTAACTCCGTCATAATAGACGCAAAATCCGGCTTTACCGGCGCAGGCAGAAATCCAATTGCTCATTTTATATTCTCCGAGGTAAACGAGGCTATTAAACCGTATAAGGTTAATGTCCATCAGCATTCTCCTGAAATAGAGCAACAACTCGGCCTTATCGCAGGTGAAAAAATAAGGGTAACATTTGTTCCGCACCTTATTCCTATTGACAGGGGAATAATCAGCACGATCTATATAAGGTTAAAGAAGTTAGCAGGCATAGAAGAATTGTTTAGACTATATGAAAATTTCTACAAGGGTGAAAAATTTGTAAGAATACTTCAAAGCGGTAAATTCCCTAATTCAAAGGATGTATTAGGAACCAATTTCTGCGACATTGCGCTAAGCCTGGATATAGAAAAAAAACAGCTAATAGTAATAAGCGCTATTGATAACCTTATGAAAGGCGCAGCAGGACAGGCCCTTCAGAATATGAATATAATGTGCGGTTTTGACGAAACCATTGCTCTAAAGTAAACCCCGTTAGAGAACTTTGTTTTCTAACGGTATTGTGTTGATGATGGCTTTCCTGTCTACCGACAGGTAGAAAACCACCATCGAACTTATAAGGTGAAAGCAGTTGGTTAAGTCAGTGGTTTTCTCTAACGGGGTAAAAAACTTACGAATGAGATTATGTGATGGCGGTATTTGCGCGCCAAGGGGATTTCTGGCTTGCGGGGTATATTCGGGGATAAAGAATAAAGGGCTTGACCTTGCCTTAATCTATACAAAGTCTTGGGCAAAAACCTTTGTCCTGTTTTCCGAAAATCAGATACAGGCTGCGCCAAACCTGATTACCAGAAAGAGAATTTCAAGAAATAAATCTGCCTGCGCAGTTCTGATAAACAGCGGAAATGCAAATTGCCTTACCGGAAAAAGGGGGTTGCTTGATGCAGAGGAAATCACTGCCTCTCTGGCTAAAGCCCTGGGGATAAACAAAGAGCTGGTAATCTGCGCCTCTACCGGAATAATCGGAAGAAGGCTTCCTGTTGAAAAAATAAAAAGGGCTATTCCTAAATTAGTTGACAGTTTAAGCGCAAATGGAAGCAATCTTGCTGCAAGGGCAATTATGACCACAGATATAGCCAGCAAGGAAATAGCCGTAATTTTTGAAATAGGCGGTATTTCGGTAAAGATAGGGGCTATTGCAAAGGGAGCAGGTATGATTTCGCCTAACTTAGCTACAATGCTCTGCTTTATCTCAACGGATGCAAATATAACGTATAATGCCCTTAAAAAGGCGCTTAAAGAAGCAGTAGGGTCTTCATTTAACAGAATAACAATTGACGGCCAGATGAGCACAAACGATATGGTTACAATAACAGCAAATGGCATAGCAGGAAATCCTGTTATAAAATCTGATACAAGGGATTTTAAAATATTCTGCTCGGCACTAAGTTTTGTCTGTGAGCGCCTTGCGAAGAGTATTGTTAAGGACGCTGAGGGCGCTACCAAGTTTATAGAGATATCTGTAAAAAATGCGCTTACAAAACAAGAAGCTTTTAATATCGCAAGGGCTATAGCAAATTCGCCGCTGGTTAAGACTGCCTTTTACGGAGAGGATCCGAATTTCGGGAGGATACTTGCAGCAGCAGGCGCTGCTTCAAAGAGAATAAATTTAGAAAGATTAAAACTTTTTATACAGGGCGTGCCTGTGTTTAAGAACGGGGCTATCTCTAACTTTAATTTTAATAAACTCAGGCAGAAACTAAAAAAAGAAAATATAAACGTAACACTGGATCTGGAAACAGGAAAAGAAACCTTCAGGCTCTGGACCTCGGACCTGACAGAGGAATATGTGAGGATAAACTCGGCTTATTCAACCTGAAAATGGAAAAATTTATCAAGAAGGCGGATGTGCTTATTGAGGCAATCCCCTATATAAAAGCATTTAGAGACAGAATATTCGTGATAAAAATCGGCGGAGAGAACATCGAGAAAAAATCCGTTTTTGATAGTTTTCTTCTGGATGTTGCCTTCTTAAATTTTGTAGGGATAAAGGTGGTTTTAATCCATGGCGGTGGCCAATTCATAAGTAAAAGGATGAGGCTCTCTGGAATAAAGCCTAAATTTATCGGAGGTCTGCGTATCACCTGCAAGGATACAATCGTGATAGTGGAAGAGGCATTATATAAGTTAAATCAAGTTATAGTAAAAAAATTCAGAGGGTTGGGCGTAAACAGTATAGGCCTTACGCCCAGAGAAGATACTGCCGTATTTGCACGTAAGAAACCCTCCGGGCTTGACCTCGGATTTGTAGGAGAGGTAAGCCGCATAGATACAAAAAGGCTCTTTTGCTTATTAAAGAATGGCTGCGTGTTGGTGGTTTCGCCGGTAGGGCTTGGTGCAAATTCCATGTTTTACAACATAAATGCCGACTTGGTTGCCTCCTGCATTGCCTCTGAGCTAACGGCAGAAAAACTTATTCTTATGACCAATGTGGACGGCATACTTTCGGGCACAAAAAGAAACCGGCTTCTTCCAACGGTAACAGAAAAAATGGCAAGAAGGCTGATTAAAAACAAGACGGTTGACGGAGGTATGATACCCAAGGTTGAGGCGGCTCTGAATGCCTTAAAAGCAGGGGTTAAAAAGGTCCATATAATAAACGCTCAATTAAAACATGCCCTTTTACTTGAAATCTTTACAAACAAGGGCATAGGAACCGAACTGATAAGGATATAATGAATACTAATGACGTAATAAAACTCTATGACGAATACGTGATGCCGACTTATCTTAAGAGCCCTCTTGTGCTTGTGAGGGGAAGGAATACGAAGGTCTGGGATATAGAAGGCAAGGAATACTTAGATTTTTTTCCAGGTTGGGCAGTTAGCGGGCTTGGGCACTGCCATCCCTTTGTGGTGAGGGCGCTGAAGAGACAACTTTCAAAGATTATGCATGTTTCGAATAATTTTTATAATGAACTCCAGGGTGCCCTGGCAAAGGTTATATCGGCTAACTCCTTTGACGGAAAGGTATTTTTCGCTAACAGCGGCGCCGAAGCAAACGAGGCAGCAGTAAAACTGGCAAGATTATACGGTAATCCGAAGAGATTCGAAATTATAAGTATGGAAAACTCCTTTCACGGAAGAACGCTTGCAACGCTTACGCTTACAGGCCAGAAAAAACACAGACAAGGCTTTGACCCATTGCCTGCCGGATTTAATACAGTCCCGTTTAACGATATAAAGGCAATCGAAGAGGCGGTCAGCGATAAAACCATAGCCATAATAATAGAACCTGTCCAAGGAGAGGGCGGAATAAACATGGTTTCCAAAGAATACATAAGATTCTTGAGACGGTTTTGCACAAAAAAGGACATTTTACTGATATTTGATGAGGTTCAGACAGGAATGGGAAGGACCGGAAAGATGTTCTGCTTTCAGAATTTTGATATAGAGCCTGACCTGATGAGCCTGGCAAAAACATTAGGCGGAGGATTCCCTATCGGCGCTCTGGTTGCCAAAAGAAAATTTGCCAATGTATTCGGTCCGGGAATGCACGCCTCTACCTTTGGGGGAAACCCGCTGGCTTGCGCATCTAGCCTGGCGGTTTTTGAGGCAATCGAAGCCAATAACCTGCTCTTAAACGTAGTAAGGATGGGCGATTACTTATTTAAAAAAATAAAGGTATTAAAGGAAAAATTCTCATTCATAAAGGAGATAAGGGGAATAGGTCTTATGCTGGGAATTGAACTCTCCAGACCCGGAAAACCTATTGTTGAAGCCTGTATGAAGGAGGGCCTGCTTATCAACTGCACCCAGGAAAGGGTATTGAGGCTGCTTCCGCCCATAACTATAAATAAGAAAGAGATAGATAGCGGAATAAAAATACTTGAAAAAGGTTTTTTAAGCCAATTATGAAAAAAGATTTAATCTCAATAAACGATTTGACCGCAGGAGAAATTACTGAAATTTTTGAGCTTGCCGACGAGATCAAGGGCAATGGAAAAAAATTCGAAAATCACCTTTCTAAGAAAACCCTTGGACTTATATTCCAGAAGCCTTCGAACAGGACAAGGGTTTCTTTTGAGGTAGGTATGACCCAATTAGGAGGCCATTCAGTTTATCTTGGGCCTGAGGATATAAAATTAGGGGTAAGGGAAGCGGTAAAAGACGTGGCAAGGGTCTTGTCAAAGTATCTTGACGCAATTGTGGCAAGGACATTTTCCCATAGCGATATTGCGGAACTTGCGAAATTCTCTGCTATTCCTGTTATAAACGGTTTAAGCGACCTTATGCATCCCTGCCAGGCGCTCAGCGATATCTACACCATAAGAGAAAAAACTGCAAAAATCAGGAATATCAAACTTGCTTATATCGGAGACGGAAACAACGTGTTAAATTCACTCATGGAGGCGGTAAGTAAGTTAGGATTATATATATCCATAGCGACCCCTAAGGGTTACGAGCCCGATAAAGAGATTTTAAAAACCTCAAAGAAAAATGCTCTAAAGAGCGGTGCAAGGATAACTTTTTCCAATAATCCAACTGAAGCAGTAAAGGATGCGGATTTTATATACACCGATGTCTGGACCAGCATGGGAAAGGAGCATGAAAGAAAGGCAAGGCTAAAGGCGTTCAAGGGTTTTCAGGTTAATTCAAGCCTAATAGCAGGGTGCAAAAAAAAATGCCTTATAATGCACTGCCTGCCTGCCCACAGGCAGGAGGAGATTACCGATGAGGTCCTGGACAGCCCTAATTCCATAGTCTTTGAGCAGGCAGAAAACAGGCTTCACGTTCAAAAGGCAGTTCTGATACTGCTTCTGGAGAGACGGAGAAAATAATGTTCCCGAAGATTCTCGGTAGTTTAGTTTTTCTAAACGTATTTTTTGGCCTCGGCTTATTTTCCTTTTCCCAGGAAAATACAGCAAAACAAGAGGGACAAAAGGTACTGTTTGAGGATGAAATTGCTGCGGTCGTAAACGAAGAGGTTATTACCTCTAATGCACTGGATGAGAGGATAAACCTTATAAAATCGGTTAACAAAACTCAAGCATCTAAAGACAAACCAAGCAGTATCCCTGAGAGCCTGCGAAAAAATGCCATTGAGCAATTAATCGAAGAAACTATACTTTTGCAGGAGGCAAAGAAACAGAACATAACGGTAACCGATGAAGAACTTGAGCCCACAAGGGTTCAAATTTTAATCTCGAAACTTTTAAGCCGTGAGGTTGACTCAAGGATAGAGGTTTCAGACAGCGAGATTGCTTCCTATTACGAGGCAAATAAGAATCTATTTGTTGAACCGGAGCGTGTAAAGATAGATGAGGTTTTTCTAATGGTAAGACCCGGTTCAAAATTAGACGAGTGGCAATCAGCCCAAAAAGGAATGGAGGAACTGTATCTAAAGGTAAAAGACTCAAGCGATTTTGCTATGATGGCAAAGGAACTGGATAATAGAGTATCCATAGGAAGGTCCGGTTTTCTAAAAATGGGAGAGCTTCCGCCGGAGGTGGAGGAATTTGCCTTTAGCAGTCCGACTGGTAAGCTAAGTCCGCTGGTAAAATCCCCCATAGGTTTTCATATAGTAAGAGTGGTGGATAAAAAGGAGGCAAGGCAAAAAGACCTTACGGAGGTAAAAGAGGATATCAGGGACATTATTTTTAAACTCAAGGCAAGGCAGAGATACGAAGAGTGGATTGCAAAACTAAAGGCAAGCTCAAATATCGATGTAAGAGAAGATAAAGCTGCTCTTAAATGAAATGGCTTTTTTTTATTTCCATTTTTTTAGTTTTTGTTTCTTATGGACATAAAAACTCTCTTGCGCAAAATAATGGCCAGGTATCAAAAATAGAAGTAGATGGAAACGTAAACATCGAGAAAGAGGAAGTAGTGAAAACGCTAAAAACGTATATCGGCGAAGAGATTGACCGCAAAAAACTTCAGAAAGGAATAGCTTCGCTTTATGAACTCGGATTCTTTGAAGATGTTAAAATGAGAGCGGTTGAAACTGACGAGGGCATAGCCATCATTACTACTGTCCAGGAAAAACCCGAGCTTAAGAACCTGCGTTTCAGGGGGAATAAATTTGTTTCTCCCCGGCTTATTCAGAGGGTTCTTATGCTTCAACCTCAGGAGAGGAAGTTTGTTGACCGTAAGCTCTTGGATAACTGCACCGATAGGATACTTAGGCTTTACAGAGACTCGGGATATTATTTTGCGCGGGCATATCCCAGGGCGGAAATAGACGAAAAGACTAATGAGGCGTCTGTTACATATATGATCGAAGAGGGTAAACGGATAAAGGTAAAACGGATAATGGTAGCGGGAAATAAGCGCTTCGCAAGCGGGGAAATTCTTAAATCGATGTCTACCAAAGCCGGCGGCTTTTTTTCTAATGATATATTTTCCGATGAAGAGCTATCGGCGGATATAAAGAAAATCAGCTCTTTATACCATTCTGACGGATACATAAAGGCAAAGGTTTCGCACAGCCTGTTCTTCGATGAAAAAAATGAGCATGTTGCGATTCTTATAGTAATTGACGAGGGTATCCGCTATAGCGTGGGTAAAATCTCTGCAAGGGGTAATACCGCTTTAGAGGGGGCAAAATTTGAAGAGTTGTTTCTGCTAAAAGAGGGGGAGGTTTTTAACCACGATAAACTACTCAAAGGTATAAACAACCTGAATTCCTTTTATTCCAGAAACGGCTTTCTACTTTCCCGCATTGAATATGCTTTAACTTACCACGATAATGAGCTTAAGGCGGATGTGGAGGTAAAGATAATTGAAAACAATCCCTATACCATAAACAGGATAATCGTAAAGGGAAACCAAAAGACAAAGGAGCGGATAATAAAGAGGTTTTTGCTTGTCAGAGAGCAGGAAATCTTTGACGGCTATAAGATATTCCTTACCCAGAGGCGGTTACAGGAATTAGGTTATTTTAAAAAGGTATCCATTTTAACGCAACAAACCAAATTTCCCGATAAAAGAGACCTTTTAATTGACTTGGAGGAGGGCGGCACAAATATGTTTGAGGCAGGGCTTAAATACAGCACTGCCTACGACCTGGGATTTTATGCCAGATTCGATGAAAAAAATCTATTTGGAAGGGCTCAGAGATTAACCCTTAAAAGCCAAGTCGGAGGAAAGAAAGAGAACGTAACCTTAAGTTTTATTGAGCCTTATTTATTCGAAAGGGATTTAAGGCTAAAAACCGACCTCTATGGAACCGAGTTAAATATTCCGAGAAGATACTTTAAGGAGAGAAGAGCAGGCGGAGACATTATTTTTACAAAACCGTTGTTTGGATACACATTTGGCAATCTATCCTACAGATTCGAGGAGGTAAAGGTATTTGATGTAGGGACTGAGGTAAGTGACTATATATTGCCCGGAAAGACAAATCTTGCAAGTGTAACAGGTGCCTTGGTAAGGGATACGCGGGATAGTTATTTTTATCCCTTGAGGGGCTCACTTAATAGCGTAGACTTTGAAACCTCAGGAGATTTCTTAGGCAGCGATTATAATTTTATTAAATCTGCAGGTGAATCAAATTATTACTTTAATTTGTTAGGCCAGACTGTATTTCTGGTTCGCCTAAGGCTAGGAATAGTCAGCGGATTCAATGAAAAAAAAGTGCCCCTCTTTGAGAGGTTCTATCTGGGTGGCGCAAACACTATCAGGGGATACGAGGAGGGTGAAATTGCGCCACGCTTTGGCGGAAAGGCAATGGGTATTGTGAATTTGGAATACAGAATACCGCTTACAAAGAATAAGACGTTTATAAACAGCCTTTTCTACGATGCGGGTAATTCCTGGGAGGCTATCAGAGACCTTGACATCGGAGACCTAAAGCAGGGATTGGGAACTGCTTTAACATATAATTCCAGATTTGGAAGAGTAGGTTTGACTTATGGATATGGCATAGATAAACACAAGGATGAAATATACGTAAATATCGGAAATAACTTTTAAAAGAGGTAACCGCAAAAGCGCAGAATAACCATCAAAACGCAAAATATCCTATAGAAGCGCAAAGAAAGACTTCCGCGTTTCAGTGTTTACTAATTTAGCGATTTAATGGTTACAAATTTTGCGTTTCAGCGGTTGTAAAGTAGGAGTGTGTAAATGAAAAAAAATCGTTTAGTACCGGTAACGGTAATATGTATATTTATGGCTACAGGTAATTTATATGCGGAAAAACTGATAATAGCCGATTTTAACAGGGCGACACACAGAAACAATCTTGGAGATGATTTTGGCGTATGGGGACCTGATCCTGCGTACTGTGTTGTAGGAATAAAAGATAGTTTTGACGGTAATACCAAGCATGGCGATGAAGGAAATTCGCTCAGGCTTGAATATGACATAGAAACTGAGGACAATTATGGGGGTTATTCGGATGTTTCGAACCCTTCGGAAGAAGCATATAATGGTTTCTGGATGAAGCTAGGAAAGGCAGATACAGAGGGTTTCAATAAGTTGGTATTTTTTGTAAAAGGTGATGAAACAACAGATTATACCAGCAGATTCAGGGTTGAAATAAGAAACTCAAAAAATGAGTTGGGCCGTTACCTGATCACCGATATTACGGATGAGTGGAAAATGGTTACAATACCATTTTCCGATAAGGCAGGCATTAGAGATTGGTCAAGGCTTGCAGAATTTAATATAAAATTTGATACGACAAATTGCGATACCAAGGTTGGAGCCATGTATATTGACGATATTTATCTATCAAACGAATAAAAGCATAGGGGGAGGATATGAAAAGGTTATTTTTAGTCCTTTTATTGGTAGCCACGCCCGTTAAATGTCTGGCAGAGGGTTCCAGCTGGGACTGGTGGAACGACTGGGTGGAAAGGTCATACTTTTATGTGTATGCGCAAAAAAAACAGATGGATTACGAATGGCCGAATTCCTGGTACACGTACGTTCAGGGAAAATACGATTTTTCTCCGACAATCTACGGAGCGGAATGGGATCTGGCAGACAGGTATGTCGGCAAGGGCAGGCTTTCAAATCTGTACTTTAAGGTAAAGCATCAACCTGAGGTAAAATATCCGAGAGATGAGGAGAGTTACTACGAAAACTACGGCTACACAGATGCAGAGCTTAATACCGACATAAGACTGATAGGAAACTGGAACCTTGCCTTAGGTTATGGCCTGGAAAAAAGAATTTACGATTATCCTGACCCATCTGAGTTCAGGGGAAAAGAAAGGTGGGTGTATGATGCTACCTTAAATCATTGGAGATTACGGACAGCCGCAGAACTCGATGCTGCAGGGTTCACTACAAACCCGCAACCTATGCCTTTTGCGGATGAGTCAGAATGGACCAACCATACGTTCACGGTGGGCCTAAAATACTATGGCAGCGCATACGTGGATATAAAATACGGCACAAGCTGGTGGCCGCCGATATATGGAGCAGTCAGAACAATACCTGCTGAGACAGAATTAGAATGAGCAGTCGGGGATTTTTATATAAAGTCGACTGCTCATGAGAGGTCGTGGAAAATTCCCCGACCTCTCAATTAGAATAGAAAGGATTCCGGTATGTCAAAAAAAATTATACTTGCCTACTCCGGAGGCTTAGATACCTCCTGTGCTATAAGATGGCTAAAGGAACGGGGTTTTGAGGTTATCTGTTTTATTGCCGATCTTGGGCAGGGTGAAAATTTCCAGCAGATTGACAAGAGAGCCCTGGTTGCAGGCGCATCCAGGGTATATATAAAGGATATTCAGGATGAGTTTATAAATGATTTTATCCTGTCTGCCTTAAAGGCAAATGCAATCTATGAGGGTAAATATCTCCTTGCAACTGCATTGGGAAGACCCTTGATAGCTAAATACCTTGTTGAGATAGCTCATAAGGAAAGGGCAGGTGCAGTTGCTCACGGCTGCACAGGCAAGGGAAATGACCAGGTGAGGCTCGAGGTAACAGTGGGCATATTGGACCCTGACCTTGAGATAATTGCCCCTCTAAGGGAATGGAAATTTAAATCGCGGGAGGAAGAGATAGAATATGCAAAACTCCACAATATCCCCATAGATATAACAAAGAAAAAACCTTACAGTATAGACAGGAATATCTGGGGAATAAGTATTGAGGCAGGTGTTCTCGAAGACCTTAGCAAGGAACCGCCTGAGAATGCCTATTTGATAACAAAAAACCCTGTTAATGGACCTAAAACTCCTAAACATATCGAGATTTATTTTGAAAAGGGTGTGCCTAAAAAAATAAATGGGAAAACTTATAAGCTAAGGGATTTGATTAACTCATTGAACAAGGCAGGCGGGCTTTATGGTATTGGAAGAACAGACCTAGTTGAAAACAGGCTCGTTGGGATTAAATCAAGGGAGATTTATGAGGCGCCAGCTGCCACCATACTCTATACTGCTCATAAGGAACTGGAGAGCCTGGTCTTGGACAGGGAGGTGCTACATTTTAAGGAAATTATTTCGCTTAAATACTCTGAGCTGGTATATTATGGGTTATGGTATTCCAAATTAAAAGAGGCATTGGATAGCTTTGTCAATTCAACCCAGGAATATGTTACTGGCTCTATAAGATTAAAATTGACAAATGGAAACTGTGTTGCCGTAGGAAGAGAATCGCCTTTCTCTCTCTATAAAAAGGAAATGGCAACATACGGCAAAGAGGATAAATTTAACCAAAAACTGGCAGAGGGTTTTATTAAAATATGGGGAATGCCATATAAAATCCAAAATCCAAAAATTAAAAATTAAAAACAGAGAGACAGACATGGCGAAGAAATTGTGGGGTGGAAGGTTTACTAAAAAAACAAATCCATCTGTTGAAGAATTTACCAAGTCTATTCAATACGATTATAAACTTGCTAAGTATGATTTGCTCGGTTCTATGGCGCATGTAGAGATATTAAAAAAGAGTGGATATCTAACCCATTATGAATCAGAAAGGCTTCAGAAAGAATTGGACGATATTTATGAACAGGTCGAAAAAAATAATTTTAAACCTGATAAAAAATGCGAAGATATTCATACTAACATTCAGAATATCCTGGAAAAAAGACTCGGCGCTTTGGCGTTAAAACTCCATACTGCAAGGTCAAGGAACGACCAGGTTGTGTTTTCGACAAAATTGTATTGCAAAATGGCTATTTCTAAACTATTGGTTGATATTGCTGCGCTGGATTATGCAATAACAAAACTAGTTGTAAATAACGCTGATATAATTATTCCGGGCTTTACACACATGCAACATGCTCAACCGGTTTATTTGAAAGATTATCTTGAAGCGTATTCAAAAATGTTAGAAAGAGATATCGATAGATTGAAACACATTGAAGCAAATATGAAAATAACTTTAGGTGCAGGCGCACTTGCAGGAACACCCATTAATGTAGATACATATAAGATGAAGACTTCGGATTTCATAAAGGAAGCAAAATTAGATGAAGCATTTAATATCCAGGCAACTACTAATTCTATAGATTCTGTAAGCGACAGGGATTTTGTTATTGACATTATAAGCGCACTATCTATCCTCGCTATGCACCTTTCAAGACTGGCAGAGGACCTGATAATCTGGTCTACGAAGGAATTCAATTTTATTGAAATAGACGAGGCCTTCTGTACCGGCAGTTCTCTTATGCCGCAGAAGAAGAATCCGGATGTCTTGGAATTGATAAGAGGCTACGCAGGCAGATTATACGGCAATTTGGTAAGCGTTTTAACTATGATGAAGGGCCTGCCTTTAACCTACAACAGGGATATGCAGTTAGATAAGGAATCCCTGTTTAATTCCCTTGAAATAGTATCTTCCCAATTAAGGGTATTGACAGGGCTGGTAAAAACATTAAAATTCAATAAATCCGTGATAGATGAGCAACTGAAGGATGAGTCATTATATGCTACCGACATTGTATATTATCTTGTTAAAAAAGGGATGGCATTTAAGGAAGCCCATACCACTGTAGGTAAACTAATCAGATATTCCATTGAGAATTCTATAAAGATAAAAAATATGCCGGAATCTCTTCTTAAGAAATTTTCAAAAAAATTTACCAGAGGCGAGATATTAAAGTTATTCGACCCGGTTGTTTCGGTGAAATCAAAAAAATCTATTAAAAGATAAAATGCACGAATTTAAATATAAAAGAAATCAATTATATTGTGAAAATATAAAGGCCTTAGACTTATCCGGGCGTTTCGGAACACCTCTTTATGTGTATAGCTATAAGACTCTTATAGACCATTTTCTTAAATTAAAAGCAGCCTTTAGAGAAATTAATCCCATTATATGTTATTCGGTTAAGGCAAATTCCAATCTGGCTATTCTAAGGGCGCTTGTAGCTAAAGGCGCGGGCCTTGATATAGTTTCAGGCGGAGAGCTATTCCGCGCGATGAGGGTTGGTTGCCCGGCAAATAAAATTGTTTACGCCTCTGTAGGCAAAACCGAGACGGAGATAGAGACCGCTATAAAAATAGGCGTACGTTTTTTTAACGTGGAATCCCTGCAGGAATTGGAAAATATAAACCGTATAGCAGCGAGACTAAACCGAACGGCAAATGCGGCGATACGTATAAATCCGGACATAGAACCCAAAACTCACAAATTCATTACCACGGGGAAACTGACCAACAAATTCGGGATTGATTTTAAAAGCGCCGGCGATATTCTCCTTAAGCGCGAAAAAATCCCCAACCTTTCAATTAAGGGGTTGCATATCCACATCGGCTCGCAGATTACCGAAAGCACCCCGTTTATAGCGGCGATTTCGCGGATACTCTCATTTATAAAAAAATTGAAAAAAAATTCAATTGATATAAAATACTTGAATATCGGCGGCGGGCTTGGAATAGTATATGATAGGGAAACGCCCCAGACTGCCGATGAATTTGCCAAAAAGATATTGCCTTTACTAAAAGATACGAACCTGAAAATAATAATAGAGCCCGGAAGGTTTATTGTGGGAAATGCCGGAATACTGGTTACAAAGGTCTTGTATGTTAAAAATACCCCTAAAAAGAAATTCATTATTGTTGACGCAGGAATGAACGACCTGATTAGGCCTTCTCTTTATGGCGCTTACCACAATATACTTCCCTTAACGAGAAATGGGCAACGAGAAATGGGCAACGAGAAATACGATGTAGTAGGTCCTATCTGTGAAAGTGGCGATTTCTTTGCCAAGGATAGAACCTTACCTGTAATTAAAAAAGAGGACTATCTTGCAATAATGGGTGCCGGCGCCTACGGATTTAGTATGTCCTCCAATTATAATTCAAGGCTAAGGGTAGAAGAGGTTATGGTGTTTGGTAATAATGCCTACTCAATTCGAAAAAGAGAAAGCTATAAGGATTTGATTCGAGGAGAAACCATACCACCTGTTTTAAAACCTTAAAGATGAATAAAATAACTTTTGTTAAAACTGTTGCTTCTGGAAATGATTTTGTGATAGTAGAAAATTTACAAAAGGACTCGTATAACCTGCCAGGACTTGCAAGGGAAATCTGTAACCGAAAATTTGGCATAGGTGCAGATGGTCTGCTTATATTGAAAAAATCAAAAAAGGCAGATATAAGGATGCGCATATTTAACGCTGATGGCTCTGAGGCCCAGATGTGCGGAAACGGCGCTAGGTGTACCGCTCTATATATGAATAAAAGAAACGTTAAAATAGAGACAGGTGCAGGAATGATTGAATCCATAGTAAATGGCGATAACGTGAGAATAAAACTAACGGAGCCAAAAAACTTAAAGGTAGATATGCCCATAAAGATTAATGACAGAACTTTGCATATAAACTTTATCGATACGGGCGTCCCGCATACCGTAATATTTGTAAAAGACATAGATAAAATTGATGTATTTGGTATAGGTAAGAGGATTAGATGCCACAAAAGGTTTAAACCCCGCGGGACAAATGTGGACTTTGTAGAAATACTGAATGACAACTCCATAAAAATCAGAACCTACGAAAGGGGCGTAGAGGATGAAACACTTGCCTGCGGAACTGGAGCAGTGGCTGCCGCGTTAGTTGCAAATAGCAAATGGTCCCGAATGCAGTTATTCAAAGAGGTTACACTTCGGGATCCCGAAGCTAAGCAGAAGCAGTCGCTACATTCGGGACAAATTACAAGTTACGAAAAAATAAACGTCTATACAAAGACTGGCGAATTGCTAAAAGTATGTTTTGAAAAAATGTATAATAAATTTACTAACGTCTGGCTGGAAGGAAAGGCAAAAATCGTCTACAAAGGAGCGTATTATGTTTAAGGGTTCTATTGTCGCCTTGGTCACACCCTTTAAAAATCATAAAGTGGATGAAAAAAAACTTAGGGAGTTGATTTCATGGCATATCAAGGAAGGCACTGACGGAATTGTACCGTGCGGAACCACTGGAGAATCCGCAACCCTTTCCTGGGCAGAACACGAGAGAGTGGTTGAAATAGCGGTGGAGATTGCCAAGAAAAAAATCCCGATTATAGCCGGAACCGGTTCAAATTCAACCGAGGAGGCTATAATGCTTACAAAACATGCAGAAAAAATCGGAGCCGATGGCTCGCTTCAGGTTTCGCCCTATTATAACCGGCCCACGCAAAAGGGTCTTTATCTCCATTTCAAGGCAATTGCCGAGGCTGTAGATATACCTATAATCCTCTATAATATTGCCTCGCGCACGGGCGTAAACATAGAGCCAGAGACTATTGCAAAGTTGGCTTATGAATGCAAAAATATTGTGGGAGTAAAAGAGGCGTCAGGAAATCTTGACCAGATGAGCAGGATAAAAGCCATGTGTCCGGAGAATTTTATACTTCTTTCCGGAGACGACAGCCTCACCTTGCCAATTATGGCTTTAGGCGGAAAGGGCATTATCTCAGTTGTGGCTAATATAGTCCCCAGGGATGTTAAGAATATGGTCTTGGCATTCGAGAAGGGCAATATCAAAGAGGCGCAGAGGCTGCATTATAAACTGCTATCTCTGATAAAGGCTATGTTTATCGAAACAAATCCTATCCCTGTAAAAACAGCGATGGGTATTTTAAAATTATGCGACCCGCATCTTAGGCTTCCGCTATGCTCAATGAGCGAAGAAAATCTTGAGAAATTGAAAAAGGCTCTGAAGGAATACAGGTTAATCTGATTCTAAATATCGAGGGGGAATTTTTGATAAAACTGGCTATCAGCGGTTGTTGCGGCAGGATGGGTCTAAGAATTGCAGGGTTGGCCTTCCAAGACAAATCCTTTGCCGTAAATGTGCTTATAGAGAAAAAGGGGCATCCTAAAATAGGAACCCTTTGGGAGGGAATTCCTATTACCGACAACCCCAATGAAATAAGAAACGGAGACTGCCTTATTGAATTTACCTTTCCCGAGGTAACCCTTGCGCACCTTGAGATTGCACTAAAATATGGAAAGGCAGTAGTTATAGGCACAACCGGTTTAACAGAGGAGCAAAAAGGGATTATAAAGTCTGCTTCTCGACAAATACCTATTGTCTTATCTCCAAATATGTCTGTGGGGGTGAATCTGCTATTTAAACTTGTCAAAGAGGCAACTTGTGCCTTAAAGGCCTACAGGGTAAATATAGTTGAGGCGCATCATATACATAAAAAAGATGCACCCTCGGGGACAGCAAAGCGAATAGCAGAGATAGTTAAAAAGATATCCCAAGATGAAGTCGCTGACATAAAATCAATAAGGGAAGATGAGATAGTGGGAGATCATGAGGTTATATTCGACAGTTCCTTAGATACTATAAAGCTAAGTCATTCTGCAAAAACCAGGGATATCTTTGCCGAAGGCGCTCTTTGCGCTGCAAAATGGCTCATAAAAAAGAAAAGCGGCCTTTTTGATATGCAGGATGTCGTAGAGGGAGGTTTTTAGACATATGAATAAACCCATTTTAATTATTGTTTGTTTTAGCCTTGCATTACTTTTAACAGGGGAGGTGAGCGTTATGGCCTTAGAGTTAAAATGCGACTCATTTGAAGCAAATGAGGAAATCCCTTTAAAGCACTCATATAATGATGAGAATCTCTCTCCGGGCTTAAGCTGGTATGATGTGCCGCCAGGGGCAAGGAGTTTTGTCCTAATCTGCGATGATCCAGACGCGCCTATTAAGACATTCGTTCACTGGGTCATATTCAACATCCCAAAGGATACAAGAGAACTAAAAGAAGGTATACCTGAACAGGAAATTTTAGATGACGGTGCAATACAGGGAACGAACGACTTTGGCCAGATAGGCTACGCTGGGCCTGCTCCGCCGCCAGGATCTAGTCACAGGTATGTATTTAAGCTCTACGCGGTGGATACCACTCTTAACCTAAAACCAAGGGCAACAAAAAACCAGGTTTTAAAGGCGATGGAGGGACATATCCTTGCTGAAGCGAAATTTATCGGAAGATTCGGAAGATAACCTAAAGAAATGAATATTGATTTGTCCGAGAGATTAAAAAAAATACCGCCGTATCTCTTTGTTGAAATAGACAGGATAAAAAGGAAATTGAAAGAGGATGGCAGGGACATAATTGACTTAGGTATTGGCGACCCCGACCAACCAACTCCACAGTTTATTATTGCCAGCCTTAATGAGGCGGCATCTGACTCCTCAAATCATAGATATGCCCTGGATACCGGAATGCAGGCTTTCAGGGAGGCGATTTCAGCCTGGTACGCCAATAGGTTTAAAGTCATTTTAGACCCAGAGACAGAAATTCTGCCCTTGATCGGCTCAAAGGAAGGAATAGCGCATTTTCCCCTTGCTATTTTAAACAGGGGTGATTATGCTCTCCTGCCAGAGCCCTGTTATCCGCCGTATAAGGGAGGCACTATATTAGCAGACGGAAAGATATATCCTTTGCCCCTTTTAGCAAAAAATGATTTTCTTCCTGACTTAAAAAGAATACAACCGTCTGTCCTGAAAAAGGCAAAGCTGATTTTTGTAAATTACCCTAATAACCCTACCTCCGCGGTTGCAACAGACGAATTCTACAAAGAGCTGATTCAGTTTGCGCTCAGGAATAACATAATAGCTGTCTCTGACCTGGCTTATTCCGAAATTACGTTTGAGGGTTATAGGCCAAGAAGCCTTCTTGAATTTGACGGCGCCAGGGAGTGCGTTATCGAGTTTCATTCCCTATCCAAAACCTACAATATGACGGGATGGCGCAGCGGCTGGGCATGCGGAAACAGTAGTCTAGTAGGTTTACTCGGAAAGGTAAAATCTAATATTGACTCAGGTATATTTCAGGCTATACAGATAGCAAGCATAGCAGCGCTTAAAAGCGACACAGCGCATATAAATTCAATGTGTAGCCTGTATCAGGAGCGCCGGGATATTTTAATTAAGGGGCTTAAATCCATAGGATTAAGGCCTAACATACCAAAGGCTACCTTTTATGTCTGGACAAAGGTTCCAAGAGGTAAGGATTCCTCAGGTTTTGCCAGATTGCTGCTGGAAGAGGCGAGCATAGTGGTAACCCCTGGGGTAGGCTTCGGCAAAAGTGGAGAGGGTTATATACGCATGGCTTTGACTATCCCGAAAGAAAGAATTCTGGAGGCAATAGAAAGACTACGAAAGATAATCTGATAACTCAGGTCAATTAAATAGTAATGGGAGGGGTAAATAAAAAGGTATTGGTTTTTCTGGGAATAGGCTCTAACCTGGGAAACAGGTTTAATAATATAAAAAAAGCAATCTATCTGCTTAAAGAGACACCCTGTATAAGATTTAGAAAACTATCGAGGTTATATGAGACTGCCCCTGACGGCGGACCGCGGCAGAGGAACTTTATAAATGGCGCGATAAAGATAGAGACGCAGCTTTCACCCTTAAAACTCCTTGAACGTTTAAAGCAAATAGAGCGTATTCTGGGCAGAAAAAAAACGCTTAAGAATGGACCAAGGTCCATAGACCTTGATATTCTATTCTACGGAACTCGGATAATTAACATTAAAAAACTAAGAATCCCGCATCCCCGTATGTTTGAAAGGGAATTTGTCCTAAAGCCCTTGCGAGAAATAATATGATAATAATTAAAGATATGCGCCGGATGGCTGAATGGGTAAAGTCTCAGAAAAAGAAAGGCGGGAAAATAGGCTTTGTCCCTACAATGGGTTATTTACACGAAGGCCATCTCTCACTTTTTCGAAAAGCAAAACAGGAGTGCAGCGCAGTAGTAATGAGTATATTTGTGAATCCCATCCAGTTTGGGCCTAAGGAAGATTTTAAAAAGTATCCCAGAGATTTAAAAAGGGATATAAAATTAGCAAGCTCAGCCGGGGTAGATGTGTTCTTTTATCCGCAGACCCGTATTATGTATCCCGTTGATTTTCTTACCTACGTAAATGTGGATAAGCTTACGGATACACTCTGCGGAAGGTCTCGTCCGGGTCATTTCAAGGGGGTCACGACCGTAGTTGCAAAACTATTTAACATTGTTCAACCGGACATTGCTTATTTCGGCCAGAAGGATAGCCAGCAGGCAGTTGTCATAAAACAGATGGTAAGGGATTTGAATTTTCCTCTCAAAGTTAAGGTTATGCCTATAGTCAGAGAAAAAGACGGGCTGGCTATGAGTTCAAGAAACGCCTACCTTTCCGAGTCCGAAAGGCGCGATGCCCTTATTATCTATCAGGCGCTAAAATCGGCTAAAAGATTAATTTTATCTGGAGAATTGGATATAAATATGGTAAAATCTCATATCAAAAATTTGCTTAGAAAAAAAAGGTTAATGCGAATAGACTATATTGAGATACTAAACGCGGAAAATCTCAAAACCCTGGACAGGGCCTGCGGGAAGGTTCTTATTGCCATTGCGGCATTCGCTGGAAAAACAAGACTCATAGATAATATTACTCTAAGGGTATAATATGTTAAGGATAATCTGCAAATCAAAGATACATAATGCCACTGTTACGGATGCTAATCTGAAATACACCGGCTCTATAACCATAGACAAAAAACTCCTAAAAGAAGCGGACATATTAGAATGGGAAAGGGTGCAGATAGTAAACCTTAATAACGGTTCCAGGGTTGAAACCTATGTTATGGCGGGCAAGGAGAATTCCGGCACTATCTGTATGAACGGCGCGGCTGCCAGATGGGCACAGGTAGGAGACAATGTTATAATCATTTCATATTGTATGGCCGAAAAAAAAGAGATTAAAAAATTCAAACCCAAAATAGTTTTTGTTGATAAAAAAAACAGGATTACAAAATGATAGTAAAAGAGGATAAAGAAAGAAAATATAGAGCGGAAATAAAGAGGAAAATAGCCATCCTAAAGAAAAACCGCGATGCCGTTATCATAGTGCATAATTATCAGCGGGATGAAATCCAGGATATCGCCGATATAAGCGGGGATTCGCTCGCCCTTTCGCAGGCGGCTGTTAGGACAGATGCCAGGGTTATAGTATTCTGCGGCGTTCATTTTATGGCGGAAAGCGCCTCTATCCTAAACCCGGATAAAACCGTTCTCTTGCCTGTGGCTGAAGCAGGATGCCCTATGGCAGATATGATTACGCCGGAAAAACTGCACGCCAAAAAATCAGAATATCCGGATGCGGCTGTAGTCTGCTACGTAAACTCCTCCGCACAGGTAAAAGCCGAAAGCGATATCTGCTGCACCTCCAGCAATGCAATAGAGATAGTAAGGTCGCTTAATAACAAGAGGATAATATTTGTCCCGGATAAAAACCTTGCCAGATACGTACAGTCGCAGATTCCCGAAAAAGAGATAATTCCCTGGAATGGCTTCTGCCCCACCCATATAAGGCTCCAGGAAGAGGATGTTTTGAATACCAAACGGCTCCATCCGGAAGCGGAGTTCATTGCCCATCCTGAATGTCAACCCGAGGTCCTTTTGCTGGCTGACCATATATGTTCCACGGGGGGTATGTTCACCTATGTAAAAAAATCTCCCAAAAAAGAGTTTATAATAGGGACAGAGAGCGGTATGCTTTATAAACTAAAAAAGGAAAATCCGCAAAAGAAATTTTATCTTCCCACGGCTCATCTCATATGCCCGAGTATGAAGTTAACCACCCTTGGCTGGGTGGCGCATTCTCTGGAGTATATGGTAAACGAGGTAAGGGTAAATGATACGATAAGGCATAAAGCAAAGCGCTCCCTGGGCAGGATGCTTGAAATATCGGGCGAAAAAAAATGGATGGCAGTCAGCGGATATTAGACCAGAGAATAAAAAAAATAAAGGTGGGGCTTGTAGGATGCGGTGCTATTGGAAGGGTAATTGCTCAATACATACGAACCCGCTTTGCTGATAAAGCTGTATTATACGCAATAACCGAGCCCGACATAAGTAAAATAAGGGTATTAAAGAAACAACTTAAGAGAAGATTAAGGGTTTTAGACATAGATACCCTGATAAAAAAGTCTGACCTTGTAATAGAGGCGGCTAACCCGTATGTAGCAAGAGAGGTCGTAAATAAAACCCTGCATTTTAAAAAGGATGCTATGATTTTAAGCAGTGGTGGGCTCATAAATGAGTATAAAAATTTTTTTGCCAAGGCTGAGAAAAACAGATGCAGACTCTTTGTCCCGAGCGGTGCCTTAAGCGGCGTTGATGCGCTTAAAGCTGCCTCATTCGGGAAAATTAAAAGGATTGTCCTTACATCCAGAAAACCAGTTAAAGCGTTATTGGACGCACCTTATGTAGTAAAGAAACATCTGAATCTAAAAGGCATAAGGGGAGAAAAGATAATCTTTGAGGGTTCTGTAAGAGAGGCTGTAAAGGGTTTTCCTAAGAACATAAACGTATCTGCCACGGTAAACCTGTCAAGCCTTGCAGGAAAAAACATAGTCATAAGGATAGTCACCTCTCCCAGATACAGGCTAAACAGTCATGAGCTTACGGTAGAAGGAGATTTTGGAAAGGTATCAAGCAGGGTTGAAAGCAAACCTTGTAAGGATAACCCTAAAACATCCCAAATAGCCGTCTTATCCGTCCTGGCGACACTCAGGGATATTTTAGGTTATATAAGGGTGGGAACATAATGAAGGAATGTATAAATCTTAAAAAGAATATACAGGGGTGTAACTGCACATACGAGCTATGCGAAAGAAAAGGAAGATGCTGCGAATGTTTATCCTATCACAGGGTGAGGGAAGAATTTCCGGCTTGTTTCTTTCCGGCTCGATACGAAAAAACCTATGACAGGTCGCTTAATAATTTGCTTCTGGCTTACGGACGTTAGGACTTAAGGGATTTTAAAAAATTCAAATGAAACCCAGACTTATGGAACGAAGTGACTATAAATATGCTGGTTGAATTTGACCCTTGACATTTTACCTTAGAAAAGTTGCATCCATAGCAAAATGTCAAGGGTTTAATTCGCAGACGCCCCAAAACTTCGGAGCTACAATTTACGTCACTACGTTCCATAAATTGTCTGCTCATTGAAAAAAGGAGGTGAGAATCTAAATGGCGGAAAAAGTCGCAAAGGCTGGCATCAAGAGAGAGAAGGGCTACCTGTATTATCTTGATAAGCAGGGTGACATCTCAAAGGCAAAGATGGCAAGAGGCGGAAAAAAGGGCGGAAATCCAAGTAAGGTCACAAAGCTTGGCGTAAAAAGAGCTGAAGGCTATCTTTATTTTATTGACAAACACGGCGATGTCTCAAGAGCAAAGATGGCCCGAAAAGGAAAGAAAAGATAATCTTTTTAAAAAAATAATTTGAGCCCCCCTATAAACTTTGACGGGGGCTCAAATTTTTACCCCATACCAAGTTTGCTTTGGTGCGGGGCACGCTTGCCACAGTGGTATGAGCCATATGGTACATACCAGTAGGATACCCCACGCGGTGTCTCATAAAGGCGTGGTACGGGGTTTACGGCACAAAATGACAAATCAAAAAGAATACCTGATTATTAAAGGCGCAAGGCAGCACAACCTGAAAAACATCAACTTAAGGATTCCTAAGAATTCCCTAACAGTTATAACGGGTATAAGCGGCTCAGGCAAAAGTTCTCTTGCCTTCGACACAATATATGCCGAGGGGCAGCGCCGCTATGTGGAAAGCCTGTCAAGTTATGCGCGGCAGTTTATGGAACAGCTTCAAAAACCCGATTACGATTATATGGAGGGCTTATCCCCTGCCATAGCAATAGAACAACGCACTGCAAGTTCCAACCCGCGTTCAACCGTGGCAACCCAAACTGAAATATACGACTATCTGCGTCTTTTGTTTGCGCGTATCGGAATTCCCTATTGCCATATCTGCGGGAAAAAGATTGTGCGTCAGACATCACAGGAAATTGTAGAGAAGATTATGGCTCTCTCTAACGCTACGAAACTGATAATACTTGCGCCCTTAGTAAGGTCGAGAAAGGGTGAATTCCAGACACTCCTTGAAAAGGCAAGAAGGGAGGGTTTTACGAGAGTCAGGATAGACGGAAGACTATTAGAACTCTCCGAGACTATATCCCTTGAAAAAAATAAAAGGCACACAATAGAGGTGGTGGTGGATAGGCTTATCCTTAAGCCAGAGATAAAAAAACGCCTCAACGACTCTGTTGAAACCGGCCTAAGGACATCTAATGGTTTAATACTTATTCAGGATGTAGACAGAAAGACTGAACATATTTTTAACGAACAATACACCTGTATAGATTGCGGCATAAGTTTTGAGGAAATCTCGCCAAGGATGTTTTCTTTTAACAGCCCTTATGGCGCCTGCACGAGCTGCCTGGGTCTTGGCACAAGGCTGGAAATAGACCCTGACCTCGTAGTTCCGGATAAAACCAAATCTCTGAGAGAGGGCGCTATAGAACCCTGGAGAAAGATAGGTAAGTCCTCAGTCATATATTACGGTGCTTTGCTGCACGAACTCTCGCGGCAATATAATTTTAGTCTCGATACACCTTTTAACAAATTAAACAAGGAAACGAGGAATATTATACTCTACGGCTCCGACACTCCCCTATTTGGCAGACCCTTTGAAGGGGTAATAGCAAATCTGGAAAGAAGATTCAGCCAGACAGACAGCGACTACATAAAGGCAGAACTTCATAAATATATGAGTATGCTCGCCTGCCCCTCCTGCAAGGGCGCAAGACTAAAAGCAGAAAGCTTATCCGTAAGGATAGGCGACAAAAATATAATTGATGTCACCCGATTAACCGCTGAAGAAGCCCTAAATTTTTTCAAAAATCTCTCCCTTTCAGAGACCGAATATAAAATTTCATACCAAATCCTGAAAGAGATTAAACTCAGGCTTACTTTTATGCTGGATGTCGGTATCGGATACCTCACGCTTGACAGACAGAGTTCCACCCTTTCCGGCGGTGAGGCGCAGAGAATAAGGCTTGCCACACAGATAGGCTCCGGGCTTACAGGAGTGCTTTATATATTGGACGAACCGAGTATCGGACTTCATCAAAGGGATAATGCGAAACTCCTTGCTACACTAAAGGCACTGCGCGACCTCGGTAATACCCTGATAGTGGTAGAGCATGATGAGTTTACTATAAGAAATGCTGATTATATTGTTGACCTCGGCCCTGGTGCCGGCAAACACGGAGGCCATATTGTAACATGCGGCAACCTAAGCGAGGTGCTTAAAGACAATGACTCCCTTACCGCAAGGTATCTAAAAGGCGTCCTTAGAATAGGCGTGCCAAAACGAAGGGATTTAAGAAACAGGGAGCACCTTATAGTAAAAGGAGCGGCTGAACATAATCTAAAAAATATCGATGTTAAAATTCCAGTGGGCTTATTTATATGCATAACAGGGGTTTCTGGCTCAGGAAAGAGCACCTTGATTTACGAAATTCTATACAGAGCCCTTGCGCAAAAATTATACAAATCAAAAATCAAACCCGGAAGATTCAGCGAGATAACAGGACACAATCTCATAGATAAGGTAATTGTTATAGACCAATCGCCTATAGGCAGGACCCCGCGTTCAAACCCCGCCACTTATACCGAAACCTTTGGTTTAATAAGGGATTTATTCTCCAAAACAAAGGAATCAAGAATAAGAGGATACAGGCCCGGAAGGTTCAGTTTTAACGTTAAGGGCGGAAGGTGCGAGGCGTGCAGGGGCGACGGGTTAAAACACATAGAGATGCACTTTCTGCCGGATGTCTACGTAGTCTGTGAGGTATGCAAGGGAAAAAGATTTAACGAGCAAACACTAGAGATAAAATACAAGGGGAAATCCATTGCCGATGTGCTCGAGATGACTGTTGAAGACGCACTTATTCTATTTAGCGACATCCCAAGAATAAAACAGAAACTATCAACTATCAACGATGTGGGCTTAGGATATATAGAACTCGGGCAAAATGCAACTACCCTATCCGGAGGGGAAGCCCAGCGTATAAAATTGGCTGCTGAATTAAGCCATCGCGCCACAGGAAAAACCCTCTATATACTTGATGAGCCTACAACCGGACTGCACTTTGCCGATATAGAAAAACTGCTCAAAATACTACAGGCCCTTGCGGACGGCGGCAATACGGTTATCGTAATTGAGCATAATCTTGACATAATAAAATGCGCTGATTATATAATAGATCTTGGCCCTGAGGGTGGTTCAAACGGCGGATTTATAGTTGCAGAAGGCTCTCCGGAAGAAATTTCTGAAAATCCAAAATCATATACAGGTCAATATATTAAAAGTTTGCTGGCTCGAAGGTAACCCCCTGCTCCCATAAAACCTCGTTCTTCAGAACAGGTATGAAGGCCTGTGATTAAGATATCTTTCCCAAAAACCCACAGGTAAAAAGATATTGAATAAAAAGAATAAAAATGATAAAATTACAAGATTATTATATAAGTTTTTATGAGAAAATTTTTAATTTTTAGTATAATTGTATCAAGCGTATTCTTTTCATATAACCAAGATGGTATTACGCAACCCACTGATACAGAAGATTTTACGGCTATAAAAAAATCTTTTCAGGATGGGTTTTATAAAATAACCCTGAGTCAACTTGAAGACTTTATAAAAAAATACCCGACTTCGGATGAAATAAGCGAGGCCCACCTATTATTAGGGATATCGCTATATTATTTGGAAAAATATGAAAAAGCCGCTTTCGAATTTGAATATCTGATAAATTCTGCCGGGGGAAGCCTCTTTGAAGATGAAATCCTTTACTGGCTTGGCGAGACTTATATCAAGCGCTCTGACTTTAAGAGTTCTTTAGAGTCCTTTCAAAAACTTATAGACAGATTCCCAAATTCAAAATTTTTAGAACATGCGTATTATTCAAAGGGTTTTTGCCTTTTTAACCAAAAGGAATATGCTAAAGCCTTTGAAGTGTTTGAGGAATTTTTAAAGACCTTTCCGGCGAGCGCGCTTTCACAGGATGTAAAGTTTATGCGTTCAGACTCCCTTTTCAACCTGAAGGCTTACGAAGAGGCTTTAAAAAAAATAGACGAATTTATGGAAGATTTTCCCATGAGTAAATACACACTACAGTGCTATCTACGAAAGGGTGATATATATTTTAATATAGGCCAATATGACAAAGCGCAATCCTTTTACCAAAGGGTTATCTCTATGCAGTCAAAAACACACTTTGCTATGTATGCCACCTATGGACTGGCACAGTCCTATTTTAAGCAGGCCCGTTACAAAGATGCCCTTACCAATTACGAGACAGTAAAGGAATACTTCTACAAGGAGCCTATAGCTATCTCTGCCTTATTTTCGATAGCGAGATGCTTTGACAACCTTGGAGAATACGAAAACTCGCTAGGAGTGTATAATGAAATCATTTCAAAATACCCAAAAAGTGAATTTAGTGACGATGCCTTTTTCTGGAAGGCGAACTGTTATTTTGAAATGAAGAAATATGAGGAGAGCATATCGGTATATAACGATGCTATAATAAGATTCCCTAATAGCGATTTGATAGACGATATGTATTATAACATTGCATGGTCATACCTGAAAATAAAGGACTATAAAAATGCCATAGAGTCTTTTAGAACTGTTTTAAATAAATCCGATGATAATCTATTTAAAATTGGAGCGCTTTGCAGAATTGGCGATATATATCTGGAAACTGATAATCCCGGCCAGGCCTTAGATACATACGACCAGGCACTAAGGGAATATGCCTCTAATCCCTATAGCGATTATGCCCAGTATCAACTCGGAGTTTCACTCTCAAAACTAAACAGAATTGATTCGGCGATTCTGGCATTTTCAAGCCTTATATCAAATTTCCCAAACAGCAAACTTAAGGACGATTCCCGCTTCCAATTGGGACAGCTTTACCTATCCAAGGGAAACTATGCACAGGCAAAGCAGGAATTCAAAGAGATAATCAATGATATTATCGAAAGCCCGCTAAAAAAAGAGGCTTTTTTTGCAACCGGAATATGTCTTTATAACGAGAGGGATTACTCAAGGGCGGTAAAAACCTTTAAGCAAATAATAAAAGACTATGCCGACGAACCTATAGTTGACAGGGCAAGATACCAACTTATTTACTGCTACATTCAATCTGGTTTTGAGAAAGAAGCCCTGAATGAATTTAAGGAGATGTTATCTAAAAATCCCGCAAGTCTCGTATGTGCGGATACGTATTTTCTGCTAGGTGAATATTTTTTAAGTATTAATAAATTTGACAGGGCAGAAGATTTTTTTTCCAAGGTTATCTTGAATTTTCCAAATCACGAACTTATAGATAAGGCGCTCTACTTAAGCGGTGTAAGCCTATACAGGACAGGTAAAATAAACTTGGCGATAAAAAAATTTGAAGCGGTGTACCATAATTATCCATCCAGCACCTTTGCGGCTGAGTCTATGCTAATGAGCGCCGATATACTTATTTCAAGGGGAAAGCTCGAATCTGCGATGCAACGGCTTGATGACATTATAACAAAATTACCAAATACAAATTACTCCCTCCTGGCATATAAGAAGAAAGCGGAGATCTTAAAATCAACTGGTAAGCCAGGCTCTGCAATCGAATACTTTAATAAAGCAATAGGAGGATTGGGAAATGATATAGACGCCGAAATACAGTTTATGATAGGTGAATCTTATGAAGATGTGCACCGCTACGAGGAGGCAATAAGGGAATATCTAAGGGTAACCTATTTGTACCCCTATTCAAGCTATTGGACCATAAAATCACTTTTCAGGACAGCCGGTATTTTTGAGCGCCTGGAAAAATGGGGAGAGGCTAAAAAGCTTTATGAAAAATTAGTGATTTTGAATGTAGATGAATCAAAATACGCAAAAGAAAAACTCGAATGGATAGAAACCAAAATAACTAACCAAAATCTAACTTACTAGGTCAAATGAAGACGCAGTTTATGAAACGATAGTGAACATAAATTGCATGGCAGACGTCCCGAAGTTTCGGGACTATACTTGACATCTTCGATGTCAAGTATCTACTCATTAAAGGAGGTTTTTATGCTCAATATGATACAAAAGGGCGGGCCTGTGATGTATCCGATAACACTCTGTTCGATTCTTTCGCTGGCCATAATTATCGAAAGATTATACCATCTTTATACCGCAAAAATTGATACCAAAAAATTTATGTCTAGCATCCTAAACACCTTAAAGAGAAACAGAATAATGGAGGCAATAGATTTATGCGATAAAACGCCGGGGCCTATCGCCCGCATCCTTAAGGCAGGGATGCTCAAACATGACCGCACGAGGCAGGAAATACGAGAGGCTATAGAAGATGCGGGACTACATGAAGTGCCGAGGCTTGAGCGAAATCTGGGCGCCCTTGCAACAATAGCGCATATATCGCCGCTCTTGGGGCTTCTGGGAACAGTAACAGGTATGGTGCGGTGTTTTCAGGTAATTCAGCAGAAAGCCACTACCTTAAACCCTGTAAGTCCGGGCGACCTTGCAGGAGGCATATGGGAGGCTCTGATAACTACCGTAGCAGGCCTTATCGTCGCCATACCAACCTATGTGGCTTATAATTATCTCATCAGTCAGGTAGACAATCTGGTGCTGGATATGGAAACCTCCGCAACCGAACTGACAAATATCCTTTCCCAGAGGAGAGAATCCCATGAGGCTTAAAAGACATTTAGAGATAGAAAAGGGGCTTAAGCAACTCGATATTGCACCTTTGATAGATGTGGTGTTCCAACTTTTGATATTTTTTATGCTGACCTCAAGTTTCATATTCCAGCCCGGCATAAAGATAAATCTCCCTAAGGCGGTGACATCTGAAATCGTAAAAGAAAAAAATCTGCTTATAACTGTTACCTCTGAGAATCTTATATACTTAAACAACAGGCCGGTAACTACCCGCGAGTTGGTGAATGAATTAAAAACAGCTGCCAAAGAAAACAGGCCGCTCTTAATAAACGCAGATAGAAAAGCCTCGTTAGGAAGAGTGGTGGAGATATGGGACCTCTGTCGTGCCCAGGGTATTTCTCAGGTAAATATTGCGACAAACCAGGAAATACCGGCAAGGTAATATGACTATAAAAAAACCTTTTTTATTAGCTTTAATTCTTTCTGCTATCTGGCATTTTATTTGGATGATTTCAATAAACGTAGTTGTGCTGCCAAGCAATTTGCTTTTTATGAAGAATACAGATGTCTCATTCCTTGGCTCCTTTCTAAATGAAGTATTTGTGGAAAGAGTGCATATAAAAGAAACCGCTTTTTTTACAAAACCTAAGATCGTTCCTTCGTATATGCTTAAAACTCCCAAGCCGGATGAAAACCTAATCGCCCTTACTAATTCACCGCGGTACCAGAATATTATTTACGAAAGATATTTTTTTACAGAGTCAAAACCCTTTATAAAAAAAATTAACCCTGAATATACCTTTGTCAATGAAAGTATATCCCCTCCGAAGGGAAATGAACTAATAGGCGAGGAGGCACGTTCAAGGATCCTCTTTACAAAACCGCCCTTTCCAAGATATACCAAGGCTTATCAAGAACTTGAGGGCACTTTTGAGATAGACGTTGATTTTCTGGTTACGCCTTATGGCGAGGTTTATTTTCCAAGGGTAATCCGTTCCTCGGGTTATCCTGACATAGACCGCTTAGCGGTTGATTATACGAGAAGGCTAAAATTTAACCCCTTATCATTAAACCAAAAACAAAAAGACCAGAGAGGGACTATAAAGGTCAACGTTTCTTGCGACAAATGATAAAGCTGGATTTATCCACTTTCGTGTCGCTCCATATTTTTATCTCAGTGATCGTGGTATTAATATGCTGGATCTTCTTTGAGATAAGGGCACGCATAGACGGAATAAAAAGCGAGGAAAAACATATATGGCGTTGCAATATATGCGCTAACGTATATATCGACAGCCTGAGCGATGAATTATCAAAATGTCCTAACTGCGGCAGTTTTATAAAAAGACAACAGCAAAATTAAATGAAGACACAACTTATGCCTGCCTGTCGGCAGACAGGGAATGCAATGACATAAGCTGTGTGTCTGAATTTACCCTTGACATCTTCGATGTCAAGGGTCCAACTCGCACAGCAACTTATGTTCACTTTGTTCCATAAGTTGTGTGCTCATAGGAGGTTATAAAATGTCACAACATTCGAGCCTAAGATCAAGAGGAGTGAGTAAAAGACATAGAAGTGTCTTTAAAAGATTCGAAAGAATTAAAATACTTAAGAAAGAGGGTAAGTGGACACAGAACGATTCGATATTCGGCCTTCCTAAGGTTAAATCCATTAAAATCAAGGTCAAGAAAGAAAAAGCACTGGAAGAAAAAACCGCCGAAGCAACAGTCCAGCCAACCCCGGCAGTTAGTGCTCCACCTGAAACCAAAAAAAAGGAAGAGAAGCCAAAGAAATGAGGAGTTTATTTCTAGTATTTACTATATTCTTTTTCTTTTCCATGGCAGCAAGCCCCGTTAGAGAACAAAATTCTCTAACTGCCTGGGCTGATAATGATTTTAAATCACCATTGGCTTTAAACAGTAACGACCCCAGATTAAAGTCGGCGGCTTTCTCTAACGGGGTAAACGGACAGGAGAACAAGCCTTTTATTGGAGAGATAACTTCTGACAGGGTAAATGTAAGGGCAGGCCCGGATTTAAACTTCGAGATAATATATAGCCTCGATAAAGGCCAGAAGATAGAGGTTAAAGAGGAACAGTTCGGCTGGTACAGGATACAGCTGCCAGAAGAGTGTGTTCTTTATATAAATAAGGAATTCGTAAGCAAGGATGCGGATAATTACCTGGCAAAAGCGGAAGGGGTAAACGTAAGGTCGGGGGCAGGTTTTGAATTTAACGTAGTGGGGCAATTATCAAAGGGAAGCAAAATCGAGGTTATCAGGGAGGAGCTTAAGTGGTACGGTATAAAAGCGACGCCCGATTGCTCCGGATGGGTCAATTCAAAATATATAAGATTTTATGAAACTATGGAGAAGTATAAGCTCGACCTGGCGAGGAAAGAGGCGGCAGGGAAAAATTATTCTAAGATACTATCAAATTATACCCGCGAGTTAAAACAAAATATATCCGATATGAAACTTGAGCCAATCCGTGCGGATTTTGAAAGATTTCTTGTTGATTATCCCGATACGCCCCAGGCAAAACTAGCCCAAGAAAAAATAGACGAAATAAATTTAAAATTACTCGAAATAGAACATCTAAAGACGAGGGAGAGTTTAAAAGAAGCCCGGCAGGAATTTAGAGAGGCGAAGAGACTAATAGATGAAAAAATATCTCTCATAGATAATATAGCCCAAATAAAAACTAACGTAAGAAAGGACCCGCCAGCCTACGTTGGGACAATAGAGGATGTCGGTATTTTATGGAACAGGCCTGCCAGGCATAAACTCTGCAATGAGAATAAAGAAATCTTATGTTATCTTGCATCAGAAAAAATAGATTTAAACCGATTCATTTACAGAAAGGTAAGACTATGGGGAAAGGCTGAACCCCTACCCAACTCAGAGAAGAAATTGCTAAGGGTAAGTTATCTGGAAGAAATGGATTAATATGCCTGCTACATTTATATTATCAGTGCCGATTTTTTTGTTTGCGATAATAGCGCACGAATATTCGCATGGGCTTACCGCATATCTTCTAGGAGACCCCACCCCCAAGCTTTATAGACGGCTTACCCTTAATCCAATTTATCATATCGACCTTTTCGGCACTGTTATATTGCCACTGATTTTAGTTGCAGGACACTCCCCTGTGGTCTTCGGCTGGGCAAAGCCTGTTCCCATAAATTTTTCGAATTTTAAAAACCCCAGAATGGATACAGTTCTGGTAGGCCTTTCCGGCCCGCTTGCGAATTTAGGAATGGCAATTTTTATTTCCTTGTTATTAAGGCTGGGTATTGGATTTTTAAGCGAGGAAGTTATATTTTTTATTAAACTTTCTGTTTTAATAAATCTTGTTTTGGCTATTTTTAATCTGCTGCCAATTCCGCCGTTAGACGGTTCAAAGGTGGTTTTGGGAATCCTGCCCAAGAGAGCTATAAAAACCTTCCTGTTTTTAGAACCCTACGGAATAATAGTCCTTGTTATCCTTTTGTGGATAGGCATAATAAATAAATTTGTCCTTCCTATTGTATTGTATCTCGCAAAAATACTATGCGGTTCCGTTGATATCGGATTATGAGGAAAAGGGATTATCTTTTGGCGTTCTTTGTTTGTTTATACCTTGTGAGTTTTATCGGATGTTCAACCGTATACAACACACAAAGGCATAAGGAAGAGGTAATATTTATCGATTCTGAGAAAGAGGCAAGGATCGGAGAAAACGTCTCAGAACAGGTAAAAAAAAGGTTTAAATTTTCAGAGGATAAACAGGTATGGGAAAGGATATCAGCCATCGGGAAAAAAATCGCAGAGGCCTGTAACAGAAAAGAAATATACTTTCAGTTCTTTGTTCTGGAGGAGGATGAGGTCAACGCCTTTTCATTGCCGGGAGGGTTTGTCTACCTAAATACCGGTCTTATTAAAAAGGCTAAAAACGATGATGAACTTGCCGCTGTTGTTGCCCATGAGGTCGCTCATATAGCAGAGCGCCACGCGATGAAGCGGCTGGAGAACACCATCGGTTATTCAGCCTTAAAAATTTTAACCTTGAACATCCCCCAAGATGCAGCCTCGATAAGGAATTCTAACATTGCATTTACCCAGCTCTTGCTTTCCTATTCAAGAGAAGATGAGATAGAGGCAGATATTCTCTCAGTCAAATATCTAAATACTGCGGGCTTTAACCCTGCCGGTATACTCAGTTTTCTTAACACCTTAAGAGAGATACAGATAAAGGAGCCACCTAAACCAAAAATTAGATTCAGGACACATCCTTATATTTCCGAAAGAATTGCCGCAGTAAAAAAAGAAATCTACGGCAAAAGGGATTTTAGCGACTATATAAACGTTATGGAAAACTAAGGAGGTTAAGATGTTTCTTAAATTGTTTAAAAGAAAAAGCAAGAAAGCATCGACCCGGCCTGTTAAAAAGACAAAGCCTAAAAAACTGTTAAAAAAGAAAAAGGTATGCGAGAAAAAAATTGGAGTGGTTACGCACTATTTTCCAAAGGTAAAAGCCGGGGTGGTTAAAATAACAAGCGGTTCTGTAAAGATAGGTGATACTATTCGCATAAAGGGGCATACCACCGATTTTAAACAAAGGGCAACCTCTATTCAGATAAATAATAAACCTGTTCAAAAAGGTCAATTACATAAAGAGATTGGCATTCTGGTAAAGGGGAGGGTGAGAATAAAAGACACTGTTTATAAATTAATCGAGTCCGCTTAAAGCAACGGAGAAAAAACATATGAATAGAAAAAATCAAAAAAATAACTTCACAAGCGAGGATCCATGGAGAATCTTCAGGATAATGTCAGAGTTCGTTGAGGGCTTTGACGTCCTTTCAAAAATAGGACCGGCGGTTTCCATATTCGGCTCAGCAAGAACCAAGCAAAATAATAAATATTACAAACTGGCAACAGAGATTGCCGCGGTCCTATCCAAGGAAGGATTTGCCATAGTCACCGGCGCAGGACCCGGAATAATGGAAGCTGCAAACAAAGGCGCAATAAAGGCAAAAGGGAAATCCATAGGCCTTAACATCCAGGTCCCTATAGTGCAGAAACCAAATAAATACATCGAGACCCTGCTTGATTTTAGATACTTTTTCTGCCGAAAGGTTATGTTCGTCAAATACAGCAATGCCTTTATTATCATGCCTGGGGGATTCGGCACAATGGATGAGCTCTTAGAGGCCATAACCCTTATTCAAACAGAAAGGATAAAACTCTTTCCCGTGATACTCGTGGGTAAGGAGTACTGGTCTGGCTTAATAGAGTGGATTAAAAATAAGATGCTCAAAGATGGAAATATTTCAAAAGAAGACCTGCGCCTTTTTAAAATATCCGACGACCCTAAAGAAATAGTCTCCATAATCAAAAATTTTAATTAAAAACGATAAATTATTAAAAATTGAAAATGAATAAAAATAATGCTATTATAAATAGTGTTATTACCTGTTAAAAAGCTATATTTTCAGTTAATAGTATGCTAAAAAAAGGATTCTTAATAATAGCAATAACTCATTTAATCCTAATTCAGTGTGCCTTTGCCCAGATAAGCAGTTCCAGGGAAAAAAACTTAAACGACTCAATTAAAAAACTGGAAAACAGCCAAGAGCAGATTCGCCTTGATGCGGTAAATTCCCTGGGTTTTTTTGAAGACAGAAGAGTCCTGCCATATCTGATAAAAACCCTGGATGATAACAGTACCGAGGTAAAAAAGGCAACGATTTTAGCATTGGGCAACCTTGGGGATAAGTCTGCTGTAGCGCCTATTAAAAAATTCCTGCAGGAGCCGACATTGGCCTGGTATGCGGCATTTTCTTTAGGTATGCTGCAAGACGAGGAGATTCTTGAGACCCTCAGCACCTATCTAAATGACAAAAGCATAACCAAAAGAAAATTTGCCGCCTACGCTATTTCCTGCATAAAGAGCGAGGCGGCCATAAAAACCCTAAATACTGAAATGGCTAAGGAAGGTCAGGAAGAACTCAGAAAGGAAATTGAGAAAATCCTGAAAAAATCAAAAGAATAAATCCCGCATGAAAAATCCTATCTCTCTGCCAATCTTCACCATATCAGCATATAGGTCTTTTAGGGCACTGCTTATAATTACCTCTGTCTTTATTTATACTATTTCTTTCAACTGGTATAATCCTTCATTTTATCTATTTATGTTATGCTGCTACAGCTATTGCTTTTCTTCTGTTGCGAGCCTCTTCGCCCATTTTCTGATTTATATCTTCTCTAAAGGTGTTATTCTTAATGAGAAGGAGGAAATAATAAATCCTGGGATCCAGCCATCGGTAAATATCGCCTTTTTCAGGCCAATATTTGCAAAAACAACGCAAGAAATGGATATCCTGCTTAACAGCATGGAAAAGGACATCATTAATAATCAGGAGCCCTCTAAGAATCTAAAGTTTATATTAATAGATAATACGAGGGACGAGTCGGTTAAGGCATATGCAAGAAAACGAATAAGGGAGCTTGAGGAGAAATTTGGAGACGAGGTCGTCTATTATTTTCATAGGAATCCAAAATGCGATTTCTTTAAAAAGGTGGGGATATTAGAGGATGCTATAATGCTTCTTTCCTACGGATGGACAAAACCAAGGGTTTATACCTCTAAAAAATGGGACACATGGACTAAAGGTACTAGAAATCCTAATGAACCCATCTTTGATGAAATCCTTGGTGAACCTACTGCTTTTGGCCTTGAGGCAAGAGCCGAAGATATAATTAAGGGAAATGATATCACGGTAGATGAAAAGAAAAAAATAAAAATAGCCTTTGTCTGCGATGCAGACAACTACTGGCCAGCCGGCCAGATAAGAAAAATAGTGGCAAAAATATTACATCCCGACAATAAGGATATCGTAATATACCAGCCGTCTATCGAGATTTCAAACCCGGAGGACAACGGCTACATAAAACTCACGGTTCTGGCAAGGCTTATGTACGGGTTTGACTCTCTTGTAAAATGGAGGTTGTTTAGATTTTCTCCTTTCTACGGAAAGGGGGCTATAGTTGTAGAGCCCTATATAGACGGGATTATCTTGAAGGAGTGGCTCCATCCAGGAAAGGCGGCGAGCCACGATTTCCAAGAATCACTTAATGCTTGGACGGCTTTAGTGGAAGATGTATATATTATGGAAAAAACCTTTTCTAACAAAATATCCGAACTCATAAGAAATGCTCTGTGGAGCTGGGGAGACATGGAGACAGTCAAGCAGTTTTTATTTAAAAAGTTCCGGGCAGGCAAGAAGACCCACTTATTTGTCCTCCTTAGGAACGTAATCGGCCCAATGGTATTTAGCCTTTGGCTAATAGGCACTACTGTTTCTTTTCTTGTAAAAGGGCTTAGCGAACTAAAGAATCCGGGTCTTTTATTTTCGCTCTTTAGCATAATAATCTTTATCTCTGCGGTGATTCCGAAATTTGGGGTTCCTTTTATTTATAAATACAAGGCTAAAACCTATGCGCCTCCTACGCTACTACCGTTGGATTTTTTAAGCATAATTAAAAACGGTCTAATAGAGTTTTTATTCTCGGTCGGAATACACGGCCTTGATTTAGTATACAAGCCTATTGCTTCTGTTCAAAACCTCATAAAGCAATTCTTGGGTGTATCGTATGTATGGAAAACGGGGGCGATGGGCGAGATAGAAACTGCTGATATATCCCTGATTAAGACGTACAAAATCCTGCATCTGTCAACTGTTATCGGCGTAATGTTGTTTCTTTTGGCGATTTTTAAGGTTTTCCCGGTAATTCTAAGCATTATATTGTCTCCATTTATATTCTCTTTTATTCTTGGGCCTTGTTTAATCTGGGCTACTTCGAAACGAGTAAAATATCTTAACGCATAGAGAGGGGAAAAATGAAAGAGAGACGAAGATATGCACGCATAGGCATTGCTCTACCAATAAAATATAAAATTATAAATAAGAGCGGCTGGCATAAAACCTCCTCGTTAAATATAAGTGCCGGTGGAGTGCTTATTCCTACAGTGCCTTACCTGGATGTAGGAACCAAGTTGGACTTACAGATTTACCTGCCGGGTGAAAAAAAACCTATAAAAGCAATCGGAAGAGTAATATGGAGAAAACCTGCCGAGATATGGGAAGGTTTTAAGTTAAGCCATGAGATGAACGGATTTTTCGCAGGGATTGAATTTGCCAAGTTTACAAAAATCAAGGAGGACAATACCGTTAAAATCATGGAATTTATCTACGAATGTCTCCATGATAAAGATTTTATGAAAAAATTTAAGGAATAAGCAGTAATAGAGAAGGGCAATCTATCCCGTTGCCAGAGGACCATGGCCTATGGCCATGGGTGAATGGTGGTCCGGGACGTCGCGCCCCACGAGGGGCGTAAAAGTTTTAGGGGACCACGTGCATGCACGTGGGGCTCCAGTTATCAAAATGACTGCCTACCAAATGGATGGAATACGAACAGCAACTTGTTTTATTAAAAAGGGTGAGAGACGTATCTGTAGCAGCAGGAGAGCTTATAAAAAGCCGCTTAGGAAGATTTGGAAATATATTCTTTAAGGGCCGGATAAACCTGGTTACAGATATAGACAAGGCCTCGCAGGAACTGATAATTAAAAGGCTGAAAAAACTACTCCCAGAGGCTGATTTTCTGGCAGAAGAAGAGAAAAATACAATAAAAAGGACCAGAGAATTCAGGTGGATAGTAGACCCCCTTGATGGCACCACAAATTTTGTCCACGGATTTCCCTTCTTTTGCGTTTCCATAGCCCTGCAGAAAGACTCTGAAATAGTTTTAGCCTCTGTTTATGACCCCATACGAAAGGAGCTGTTTCATTCGCTTAAAAATAGCGGTTCTTTTTTAAACAAAAAACGAATCTCTGTTTCAAAAACCAAAACCCTGAAAGAAAGCCTGCTTGCTACAGGGTTTTCTTATAAATTCAGGAAATCAAGAGATAACAATATCGCAAATTTCATAAAACTGCTTGTTTCTTCTCAGGCTATAAGACGGGCGGGTTCAGCAGCGCTGGACCTATGTTACGTGGCCTGCGCTAGATTTGACGGCTTCTGGGAACTAGACCTGAATCCCTGGGACACAGCAGCCGGTATACTTATTGTGAAAGAAGCGGGAGGGAAGGTTTCAAATTTTAAAGATAGGGAATATTCGCTTAAGGATAAGCAAATACTTGCCACTAACGGTTTAATACATAAACAGATGCTGGGGTTACTCTGCAGGGATAAAAAAAGATTTTTGAGGTTCGTATAAATTTAGTGCCAGAAGAGCAGGATAAGAAGCCGTATGATTTAGAAACAAAACTTAGGATATTACGCATCAAATTCATTAATAAACTCGACCAAACCATAGGAGAAGAAAAACGCATCCTAAAGAAATATATAAGGATTAGTGGAGTCCCTCGGCCTATCCCTCGCAACTTGGCTCGGGATGGTGAGCGAAGTCGAACCAAAGGCCGAGGCTCCCTCCCGAGCAGAAAGAACAATATGGCATTCATCCCTCGGGCTAAAGCCTGTGGATTCCTGCGAGGGATTGATAATTTTTTAACCCACAGAGCCGTATAAAGTTAAGATAATATAAAAGACTCTTGACATATAAACGCGCAAATATTAAAATAAAGCAAAAAAAGGGTAACCGCAAAAGCGCAGAATAACCACCAAAGCGCAAAATATCCCTGCCTGTCGCCTGCCTGACGGTAGTCAGGGCAGGCGCAAAGAAAGACTTCTGCGTTTCGGCGTTTACTAATTTCGCTATTTAGCGGTTACAAATTTTGCGTTTCAGCGGTTGCAAAAAAGGAGTGCTTTGACTACGCTCAGCACTTCGAAGGAGGTAAAAATGGATAATGTATATACAGGCGAAGAAAAAAGACAGTTCTACAGGGTTAACTATGAAAAAGAACTTAATTTTGACAAATTTATTGGCTCAAGCGTGTCTGGTACCAACTCAGGGATAAGCAAAAATATAAGCCAGTCAGGGATATTAATCCAGACAGATAACCCGCCATCTATATCAAACTTATTATGGATAAGCCTTGATTTAAGGACACTCAATATCTGCCAGGAAATAGAGCAGAATGCCCTGATTATCAAAAACGGAGTAGTTGGAAAGGTTGTCAGGCTTGAAGAATCTAAAACTGCTGAAGGAAGCTACGATGTAGGTGTGTGTTTTCTTAAAAAAGGCTCATCCATGGAAGAAAAACTGGCAAAAGCGCTTGTTTAAGCATTTCCAATGCTAATAGTCGGTTTTATTATTCTAATAGTAACGTTCGTTGCAGTTATTTTTAGCATAGACCCCACCATAAAAGAATGTCAGCACTGTAAAAGCCAAATCCGCTTAAAAGAGCTTTTCACGCACAAAAACTCCTGCCCTGAATGTAACAAATAGGCTAAATATTAATTTTTAATCAAAATCAATGACTTCTATTGGATATTCTATTAACGTCCTATAATATATCTTATGTTAACTATAATCACACAATAAATTTTATGTAAGTTATTGTAATTAAAGAAGATATGTTAAAAAATGCGCAAGCTGTTAATATATGGCAGGAATTACTTTCTAGTTCTTATCTCAACAGGTAAATAACCACTATCTAATTGGGGAAGTCTTACCCCATTTATTGAGACTATGTTCACATCATTTGCTGTAACCGCATTGGCCGATATGGGGTGAAAAATACCCTTAATCAGATTAAAAAAAAGGCCAATTGCTATCAGGGTTAAAATTACCTTTGAATAGGTATCCAGTTCAATTTTACTCTTCATAGAGATATCTCCTCCTTTTTTTGGCAATTTCTCTTATTCTGGTTCTATCAAACAACCTATCTATATCGAACTTGTTATATATCCTGAATAATAAAAAATAGGTAAAGGGCGATGCAGTTTTATTATTTATGAGGTCTAAAAGTAAATGGTGAGAATATCCGATACTTATTCCCAATACTACCATATTTTTGCTAAAAAATAACAGCCATAACCATAATGCTAAAACTATCTCAAAAGAGTGTAGGAATAAATAAACCTTATCAAAATTAACCTCAAAAAAAAGGCGCATTACTTTCCTGGGTTTCAACTTATAACAACCATACCTAAAATACTCAAAAAGATGGTCTATGTCTATAAATACGCCACAAACAAGGTTAGAGATAGATATGGAAAGACAGTTAAAATAATTTAGCAGTAAAAGGCTAAATCCACCTGAAATTACCAGATGATGTAATGGCCCTATGGGAAAAATCTCCTTAAGATTTATCCGCCTTCGCACTTGCCTGCCGCAGACAGGGAAAGCCACACCTGTCCTTCGACGAGCTCAGTATGGTGAGCCCTTCGACTCCGCTCAGGGCAGTGAGCCTGTCGAACTGCATGGTCGAACCATAAAGGTGTGGATGTCCGCCACGAATCTTGGCGGATGCTTCGGCGGGTTTCGCCCGATATGTTCATATGGGGCTTCACTTCTTGGCAGGAATCTCGATGCCCCCTGCATTCATTTTCTCAAAAACAGGGCAACTTTTTACAAGGTTACATCTTTTTAATTCAAAACAGGCCTTTTTTGCTCCTATATAGAGAAGTCCTCCAAGACTACAAACTATTATGACAATGGAGACAAAAACGCCAAGTTTTTTTGCTGCCCCCTTCTCTTTTATAGCCGTGATAAATACCTTATACCCCAGCGCAAGGGTAAGTAAATACAGCGCCCAGTTTATACCTGTGAATTTGCCATGATGCCAGAAAAAACCTTTTAAATCCTCCATATCCCCTCCTTTTTTGCAACCGCTGAAACGCCTGTCTGCCGACAGGCAGACAAAATTTGTAACCGCTAAATAGCAAAATTAGTAAACGCCAAAACGCAGAAGTCTTTCTTTACGCCTCTGCCGATATTTTGCGCTTTGGCGGTTACCCCTTTTGTTTGGTTAATTACATACAAAAAAGGCTGCGAGACTTTGGGTTCGCTCAAACTTGTGACAGCCGGGTCACCTTTTTAAATTTCCTTAGCGCTCAATAGTCTCACAGCCAGCTAAACTCTACCATATCGAACAGATTTTGTCAATAGCAGTATTTAAAATTTAAGAAACGAGAAATATTTATAATTAACCGAGGGGTCGGGAAGTTTTTGTGTTTTTAGACCCCTCATCCTGAGGAGTAAAGCAACGAAGGATCTCATAGATCCTTCAGCCCTTCGGGCTTCCCCGGCCCGCTCCGCTTTGCCGGGGCGGGCAGGATGAGAGCCCTCGGCGAAAAAATAGAGAAAAAACTCCCCGAGAGCTCAATTAACTACCCCGATTGTTCAGACGTCAATGAGCTCATACTCTGAGTTTCCTATTCCAAGCTCCTGGGAATATTTTAGTTGAACAGTATAATCAATCTCAGGAAACATTTCTTTAAAAAGGTCTTTCCCTGAGGTACTATTTACTATATCAATGGAGGCACGGTCAATTGCAACCGGGTCTAAGGAAGCAAGAATTCCAATATCCTCAAATAGAGGCTCAGTTTCCTTTGACATGCAATCGCATTCCTTAGTAAAGTGGGTAATGAAGTTTATACACGCCAATTTAAGATTTCTGGTTTTTAAAACGCCGTATACATATTCAGCCATTTTTTCCTGAATCTGGCTGGAGGTGGTTGACCATGAAATTTCGATGGCGCCGGTCCTGCATAAAACTGTGCAATTGCCACAACCTATGCATAGGTTTTTTGAAATTAATGCTTTATTTTCATTTGTCATAACTATTGCATTCACAGGACATCTGTTTATACATATTAAACAACCTGTGCACTTTTTAGGCCTTACAGTAGGCAGGACATTTGAATGCTGATTAAGCTTGCCTGCTCGCGAGGCAAGCCCCATCCCAATATTCTTCAGAACCCCCGCATATCCTGTCAGTATATGGCCGGTTACGTGAGAAAGTGCGATGATGCAATCAACATCCTTTAAAAAAGAAGCCAGTCTTAACTTTTTGAAATATTTTAGGTCAACTTCCAGTTCCAATTGGTCATAACCCATAAGCCCGTCTCCGATTATTAACGGCGCGCCCAGTTCTTTTGGATTAAAACCGTGCGAAACAGCCAGATTCAGATGATCCACGGCATTTGACCGCTGGCCCTTATACAATGTGTTAGTCTCTACGATAAATGGTTTTGCGTTTCTTTTCTTTATAAGCCCAACCGCCTCTTTAACCAATAGCGGATTTATGTAGCCCTTATTATTCTCCTCGCCAAATGTAAGTTTTATCCCTACAAAATCGTCTTTGCTTATTAAATCGGCTAATTTTGAGGCGCTTAAAACCGTTTTTAAGACCTCGGTTGGTTCCTTATGGGAAGTCTTGTTATTAAATCTCTTTAAATAAACCTTACTTTTCATCTTTATCTAAAATATCGCGCATCCATTGTGGTTCCATACAAAGTACTATCTTAGCCATTTTATCAATTCTTCGTATCAGGGATTTTATCCTTTTGTACACCCTCAGGCGTATGTCTCTGAAATACCTGAATTTTCCATCACTGCATCGGATAAATTCGTCTTCAAGTATTTTTATACCCTTAAATCGTGTCTGGATAACCTCCTTCAATTCTTTTGTATACCTGAAACATCCTAAAGAATACATTATTCCATTTTCTTGACCTATAAAGTTATATATATAATTTATGAGGCTTTCATATTCTTCTTTCCACTCAGAAAGGTGAAAGATCGGATCAAGCCGCAGACCTATTTTTACGCCGGAGCCTTTTACCCTTTTAATGGCAGAGAGCCTTTCTTCAAGGGTTGGGGTTTTAAATTCAAGGCGCCTTATAAAATAAGCAGGGTTTATAGTCCAGAAGACAGAGATATTATCTTTTCTAAAAGAACCCTTTGGCAGAAATTCTGTCTCTGAGCTTTTTGTTCTGAGTTCCAGTTTCGAGTTCTCATTAGAAAAAAAATTTATTAGAAATTCCGTATAGCCGTTTAAACCTTCCAGCGCAAGGCTATCGCTTAGCTCGCCTGTCGTAAAGATACATCTTTTAAGATCGGCCTGTTTTTTTAAGGAGAGGAATTCGTCTTTAAATTTATTTAGGTTTACGTAAATGGTTATTACATGATGACTCAGATAGGACTGAAGATAGCAATAGGCGCAGTCAAATATGCAACCACTTATCAGGTCAATCCTATATTCTCCGGAATTTGTTACATCTTTATTATCAACGAATCTCTTAATAAAATTTCCTTTCTGTTTTGTTAAAAAGAGTATCCTTTTTGAACTCCCTATATGCATATTTAGGCCGGCGCCATCAGTATGTATCTCTTCTATATCATTTACCAGATTTATGGATTTTGGATTTAGTTTTTCAAGGATTAAAGCCGTCTGTTTAAGATTTTTTACACCTCCATCAACATACACCTCTTTGAAATACGGGTTATACATTTTAATTTAATAATTTAAATAAATCCATAAAAAATGCTTCTTTCTTTTTTAGCATATTCATAAGACTGTTCAATTCATAATATGAAGCGGGTTTAAGTAAAATATTGACAAAATTCCCTTCGAAATTCTCCGGTGCAGTTATACGCAGTTTATTATCGATGTTCATAGGTTCGGCTATTTTTAAAAATTTTCTGCTCTTTGCCATAAGCATCGGATACCTGAGTGTCCTTAAAATATTTAATAAAGCGATGGTTTTTTGCCTTGAATTTAATTCTTTAGAAAAAAGGGCATCTTTAATTATTTTTTTATTAAAAATTTCTTTGTAGGTTTTAGCGCACCTTTGAGTTACAAACCTTAGGTTCTCCATAATTTCTTTAAATTCATTCAGGTTTGGCCTGCAGTTTAGCAATACCTTATTATATATATTGAGCCTTTCGCTGCTGGTTAGCCTCGCTAAAATCAATAACTGTCCAAGGCTTACTTTAGCCTGGAGAAAACTCTCTTTTATACCATCTTCAAGTTCGGCAATCTTAAGATAATTATCAATAACCTCCCTAGATTTAGGTAAGCCTAAAAGCGGGGAAATGAGCTCTGACAGTGCCTCTTCTTCGATTAAAAAATGTACGCTTAATTTTTTTAAGGTCTCGGCTTTATCAAGGTCATTTAAACTATTTACAGAATGATTATCGTTCAACGCCAGGAGAATGCAGTCCATATCTTCTGTTTCGCTACCGAGCACAAAGGCCTCTATCGATTTCTTCCTTAAGAGTTTAAATGTGAGCACTCTTCTAAAACCAGATACAATATGAAGGGTCTTTCTCTGCCTTAAGACCACGGGGTTTATCAGTCCCACTTGCTCTATTAAGCCTGATAAATTTCCTGCCTCCACTCTGTGTCTAAACAAAAATGTTGAGTCTTTAGAGTCTATATCGTTAAGGGGGATTTTTACCGGCGCGTGGTCTGGTATTAAGATTCCCATCTTATCAGATTTTTACAGTTATCGCAAAAACTGGATTCCTTGGTGTCTGTATCAGCCAGGCTATTTGAAAACGCCATTACGCATTTTAAATCTTTGCAATGGTTAAGCCCTAAAATATGCCCTAACTCATGCACGGCTTCCTTTAATGTCCTTTCGAGAAATATATTTTTATCGGATTTTGAAATGTAAAACTCGGGCCTGAGTCTGTATAGAGATACAACACAAATCCTGCTGTATAGGTCCGCTTGCCCAAAGATAAAGTTGAGTCCCTCGCAATAAAGGTCAATGTCGCTTATTGCAAGTAATATATCCTTCTCGGAGGTCTTTCTTTCAGCAAGTCTTTCAAGTAAAATACTTGCGTTAAATTGATTCCTGAGAGGATTGAATGCGGCATATGGAACTTCCGCATCTTTAGTTATTTCTATATGCCTTCCAAATTTTATCTCTAGAGAATTTTTCAAATAAGATAAAACCCTTTCTTCTATGTTTCCAAAAGGTGTTAGGTAAATTACCCTTTCTGGTTTTTTATCGTTCATTTCTGGGTGATGTATGGAACACAAGACTATATATGAAACAATCAGATATATAATACCTTATTTGGATTTGATTTTCAAGTGGGGTTAAAATATAAGAATCTATACTGCGGATTCAATCGGAGGGACAAAAAGAGAGGTATTTTTTCTTTCTTTTGAAATCTGTTCTTTCTTAATCAAATCAATCAATATCCTTGTAATCTCAGGATCAAACTGGCTTCCTGAATTTCTTTCTAACTCCAGCAGGGCTTCTTCTACAGTCAGGCTTTTCCTATAAGGCCTATCGCTGGTCATAGCATCAAAGGAATCCGCAACTGATATAATCCTGTCAAAGAGTGGTATATCATCTTTTTTAAGCCCACCGGGATAACCCTGTCCGTCAAACCTTTCATGGTGGTGCTTTATAAGCGAGATATAGGGTGAAAAAAAGTCTATTTGAGATAAAAGTTCTGCTCCCTTAACAGGATGTAATTCAATCTCTGCACGTTCCTTTATCGACAAGGTATCGGGTTTATTCAATATTGCATCGGATATGGCTAATTTTCCTATATCGTGTATCCTGCCCAAGTGCCGTAATATCTCTATGTGCTCATCGTGGAGTTTCATCTTTCTGGCGATCAGGACTGCCAGCTTTGACACCCTCTCAGAATGACCGCGCGAATAAGGATCTTTTGCTTCAATTGCCAATATTAAGGTATTTATCATATTCAGGTAATCCACATGGATTTTATTATGGAGCTTGGCGTTATTTATGGCTATTGCCGCCTGAGTTGCGAATGTAGATAAGAGCCTTATCTCTTCCTCCTTAAATCTTCGCTTTGTGAGGTTGTAGGTAATTATAACCCCGAGCAATTCGTTTTTAAACTGTATTGGAACACCCAGAACTGACCTGAAGCCTTCTTTGCAAAGCAAATCCGAATACTTAACCCTTTCATCCCTTTCTGTATTATATATATTTATCGGTTCCTTCAACTTTGCTATAAGCCCGGCAACTCCTTCTCCTATAACCTGCGGTGTCCTTTCAAGGTATTTTTTTGTTATGCCGAACGAGGCGCTCGGGATAAGTTTATTTGTCTGAGAATCGAATAACCTGAGGGTACAGGCATGCGTATCTATTATAACGCAGGTCATTTTTGCTATCATATCCAGGACTTCCTGCAGATTGAGCGTGGAGATAATGCCCTTACTTACCTCAAATATGGTCATAAGTTCTTTGTTTGCCAAACGGAGCTCTCTTGTGCGTCTTTCAACCCTTCTTTCGAGGTTTAAATTCAGACTTTTTATCTTTTTCCAGGTTGATTTTAACTCTCTGGTCCTCAAAATCAATTCCCTGTTAGCAGACTGTAGCTGGGTGTTTGAATTTTTCAGGGCATTTTCATTGGCCTTTAGTTTGCTAATATCCTGTGATACACCCACCAAGGCTATCGTCTTTCCGCTGGCGTCTTTTACGGTAGAAGTAATCAGATGTACTATAAATTCTTCTGCCGATTTTTTTACATTCAGAACCTCTCCCTCCCATCCCCCTTTTAGCGTGGCGTCAAATATCTTTTTTGATAAACCCTGCGGGTTGTTTTTTGAGTGCATTACAGAAACATTTTGTCCTATTAATTCTCTCGCCTCATAACCAAAGATCTTTTCTGTCTGGGGGTTTACGTATAGAATACTTCCTGACAGGTTGGTTATTGTAACCATCTCTCTCATAGAATTAACTGCGCAGGCCATCTTCTTCAATTCCTCTTCAAGATTTAACTTCTCGGTTATATCCTGCGTTAACTCTAATACAAGTGTTATGTCTCCCTTATCATCTTTTATCGGGGTGGTGGTAAGAAGGTAGGAACGCTCTTCATCGGAAATTGTAATCCCTGACTGTATCGCCTGTTCTACCTTACCACTCTTAAACGATTTATATGTAGGGCATCCTTCGCATATTCTTTTTTTCTTCTGGTAAGTACTATAACAGTGGGAGCCTTTAATCTTTTCTAACGGACCAAACCACCTTTCCAACTCTTCATTTACCCACACAATCCGCATATCTCTGTCTACCAGAGATATGCCCGCGCCTATGTTGTTCAACAATGTCAGGGTTATGTCCCTTGACAATTCAAAGGGATTATGGTTTTGCGCTACTTTTTTCATAAATTCAATTTTTTAAAGAAATAAAAAACCAGATTTGGTACTTTAAAATCTGGTTGAGATGATGCTTAATAAAAATATATCCTATGGAAATGAATTTGTCAATAGTGGGATTAAAGTTTATCCCTTTGGCGAAGCACTACTTAGTCTCCGATTTATTCTTTGTTTCTGTCAATATCTCCTTAATCTCCTTAAATACGGGGTGTTTTTCTCTTATTTTAACCTTAACTATCTTACTGTGTCTTTTATATTGCATGGAGGGTTTCACAAATAGATTTATTATTTTATTCTCTTCCGTAACCTCGAATTCCAGAACAATCTCATGGTCAATTGTGCCCACAATTCTATACCATAGTTCTTTTAACACAAAAGGATCGGGTTCTCTTTTGGCAATAAGTTTTAGTTCCTTTTGATTGGAATCGCTTATTAGGAAATAATGCGCTTTTAAAACTGCGGATAGGTTATCGTATAAGGTTTTCTTATCGCATTTAATCTGGATATAGAAGCTACCTGCGGTGTCTTTTTCCTTACCGGCTGAGCCTAAAATGCCCAGCACAGATACCCCAATAAGAACCGCAAAAATTGTTTTCTTTGTAATGCGATAAAAAATTTTTAATAGCCCGATATTCATAGTTTAAATCTAAATTCTCTTTTTAAAGCACCCCGCAGGTCAAAAACAGCCTTGAAATCTTCTTTTGAATCTGAATCGGTTTTTAAAAGAAGTCCCTGGTCAATCAGGTTAAAAACTATTTCACCGAAATCGTCTGTTTTTTCTATCCCCCAGTGTTCAAAAACCTCAAGCGCCATTGGCCCAAACTGCTCTATGCCGAAATCCTTTACACCCTCAAGAAGTTCTGAAGCCGAGATATGCCTTGGCTTTGGTAATTTTGAAATGGTATAACCTAAGGCATCCAGGACAAAATTATACGCGTTCTTCTTATACCTTCTGTCCTTCTCGAGAATTTTATCGATTTTCTTTGAAAAATCTGAATAAGCCATTTGGACTAAATATTCTATCTTTGACGTACAAAGGCGTCAGAAAAATTCTCCTCACTCCTAAGCCTATTTAAAATACCCTGCGCACCTGCTTCATCCTGATAAACCCCTACATAAATCCTGTACCTCTGCCTTCCCTGCCGCGATTCGGTTGTAAAGATATGCGCCTGAAAACCTTTATTTTTTAGATATGCGATGAGGTTATTCGCCTCTGGAAAGCGTTCATACTCGGCTACCTGAATAGTGAATCCCTTTTTAGAATTCTCCTGTTTGGAAGGTCTGTCCGTCTTTACAGTTAACGGTAAGTTTTTGTAAAGCAAGGGGATAAGATATAATAAAAAAATTATAGCTATTAATGCAAATGTAAATTTTAAAGATATTCTTAAAAAGCTAATGGAATTTAAAATAGAGTTTGAAAAAGATATTTTTCTTTGACTTAAGGCCGATGTGCTAGAAGAGGTGATCTTTTTATCAAGGTCCTTTTTCTGTCTGTCCATTTTTAAAAAGGCCTTCTTCGCATCCTCTATCTCGTGCTTTATAAGCCCTATTTCCTGTTTAAGTATCTCTTTTTTCTGTTTCTCCTGCCTGGTATCGTTTAAAGTTGCTGCTTTCTTCTTCTGATCAGATTTATAAAAATTTATCAGCGTATACTCGCCGTAAAGTTTATCGCGGATTTCCTTCTCGCTCAGTTTCTTAAAGATTATCTTCTGAGGCATACTGTTTTAGGTTTAAAACAAACTTTATTATCTGAAAATTCTCAAACAAAATCTTTTCCTTTTCTACAAAGCCGTTCTGCTGGCAAAGTCTTATTGCAGAATTCATCCTATCAGTGGTGCGGAATACCACTTCATGAAACCCCTTTTCCCTGCAGAAGTTAATAGCCTTCTTAAGTAGTAATACACCAAAACCTCTTCTGCGGAATTTAGGCGAAACAAAAAACCTTCTTAGAAGCGCAATAAACTTGCTATCCTCCTTTATGGCAACAGTGCCAATAGGTTCATCTCCCATGGTCAATATAAAAAAAGTATCCCTTTGGCCCCCATAGGAACTACCGATATGCTCCAGGTCGGTATCCGGGTATGCGCTTTTTTCTATTGCAAACTCTTTTAATAATATAGAACTTATGAGATTTTTGACTTTTTCGCTGTCCTGTTCTTTAAATTTTCTTATCTGGATATCGTTACTCGTCTTTTTCACTTTTTACTCCTGTTTTTAACAACGCCTTCTATTAGCCTTAGAGAGACTCCCTCAATCACTTTTACCTTTCCAATCCTAACAGGCAGTACAAACCGTGTTTTTCCATGTATAAATTTTTTGTCCAGCACAATAGAAGTCATAATATTGCGTATATCTGCTCCTTTAATCTCTACAGGAAGCCCGAGGTTTATCAAAAGTTTTTCAAGCCTTGCCTTGGTGTTTTTATTGCAGAGCCCTATCTTTTTGGATATATCTGCTGCGCATACCATACCAAAGGATATTGCCTCTCCGTGGGAGTAAAGACTGCTATATCCTGTAGCCGCCTCAAGGGCATGACCTATTGTGTGACCAAGGTTTAATACGGTTCTTAAACCCTTTTTTTCTTTTTCGTCCCTTTCCACAATCCTCGATTTTATCATAACGCTGCTGTAAATTATCTTCTCAAGATGCAGGTGGTCTAATTTAAGTATTTCCCTGTAATTTTCCTCAAGGTATTCAAACAATTGCTGATCAGAGATTACTCCATATTTAACCACCTCGGCAAGACCGCTTTTTATATGCCTTAAAGAGAGGCTGTTCAATAAGCCTGAATCAATTATTACAAGCCTCGGCTGATAGAAAGTGCCTATAAGGTTTTTCCCATCCTTAAGATCTACGCCTACCTTTCCGCCAATTGCAGAATCCACCTGCGAAAGAAGGGTGGTTGGAATATTTATACATGGTATACCTCTCTTATATATCGAGGCTACAAATCCCGCCAGATCGCCAACAACACCGCCGCCTAAGGCTATCACAAACGGATTTTTAAGGTTTTCCTGTTTTACTAAAAAATTTATGAGTTTTATTGAGGTATCTAACGATTTGCTCCTTTCGGAATCTGCTATTATAAAATCCTCCGCCTCTCTATAATTTAATCTTAGAATTCTTTTTAATCTTTTGCCGATAAGTACGTTTATCTTGGGATTGGTTACAATTATAGGCCGATTCCCCAAGCTTAAGTTTTTCAAGGAATTATGAATCTTATCGATTATATTCCTGCCTATCAGAATATCGTAAGAATTCTCACGAAGTTTAACTTTAATTTTTTTCATTTGCGTTTTAGTATAACAGCCAAAACTGGATTAGTCAAGAATGAAAGATTTAGCGATTTTGAAAAAAAGAGCATGACTTGAGTCTGAATAAAACTGGCGGGTTTTAATGCCCTTTACCGCGCAGCATATCAACGCTATGCGGTAAGAGACTAAGTATTACCTTTAAAGATTCCTTTACAGCCCGGATGCTGCCGGGAAGGTTAATTACGAGGGTCTTTTTACGTATGCCGCAAACACCCCTAGAGAGCATAGCCCTTTTGTTCTTATTTAAAAGAGAAATGCGCATCGCCTCAGGTATGCCGGGCACAACCTTATTTATAACACCCAGAGTAGCCTCTGGGGTAACGTCTCGCGGAGAAAAACCTGTTCCCCCATTGGTCAAAACTATATCTAATTTCAAATTATCCGAGTAAAATTTAAGCTTATTTTTTATTACCTTAATTTCATCAGGCACTACTTCATACTTAATAATTCTAGCATCTATCCTTTTAAGCATCTTTATTACCGCAGGCCCGGATTCATCCTTATAGATACCCTTAAAACACCTATCGCTTATGGTAAGCACCCCGATTTTTATCATACTTAGTCGCGCTTTCTAATGAAGCTCCGCGGGTTTATCCCGTGGTATCTTCAAATGCTTCGGCGAAATCCGCTGAAGCATACCCGCCTCAGCTTTAGCTACGGCGGGTTATCCGCTTCGCATTTCCAACAGAGGCGAGACGTCGCCGTAAGGCGGGCATCCGCGGCTTTACAGCTGCGGTCTTCTGCGTAGGCGGATAAAATGCCCACTTTTACCGCCTGATTTTTCCAGCAACTTAACCCCTTTAACCGTAATAGATTTATCTAAGGCCTTACACATATCGTAAATAGTTAGGGCGCTTATTGCTACTGATACCATTGCCTCCATTTCAACCCCTGTTTTACCCTGGGATTTTATTTCAGAAGTAACTATTATCTCAGAGTTTTTTCTGTCTATCCTAAAATTTACAGCAATACTATTTAACGATATGGGATGACACAGGGGAATAATTTCTGAGGTCTTCTTTGCCGCCATTATGCCTGATAGCCTTGCACAGGAAAAGACATCGCCCTTTGGCGAACCGCTTTTTATTATTCTGGCTAAAATCGACTTTGTTAGAGAAACCCTGGCCTGGGCTATTGCTTTTCTGACCGTTATTTTTTTTTGCGATATATCTACCATTTTGGGATAGCCTTTTTTATCTAAATGGGTTAGTCTATTCATCTTTTTTTCTTATTCGTTCATTCTAAACGAGATTATCACACTCAAGTTTAGAGTTTCTTTATTAAGCCCCTCGGGGAAAGACGGAAAAGGCGAGGCTTCGTTTATTCCCTCCAGAACAACTCTTTTCAGAAGAGGGTTGTCGGTTGACTCCTCGTCCAATATTGAAATATCTGCTAATTTACCATTTCTTAAAAGAGTAAAGTTTACATATATATCACCCTCTATCCTCTGCTTCGGATACCTGACAGAATCCTTTATTAACCCTCTGATGAGTTTATAATAATTTTGATATGCCTGATTTTCTTTTAAATCCTGCGTTTCTTTTTCAGCCTTAACCGTTTCTTCTTTTTTTGGGACATCCTCTTTCCTTATTCTTTCCTGAATCTTAATGTAATTATTATCCGCTTTTGGAATCTGGATTATTTTATGGGAAGATATATCCTTTTTCTGCTGTATTTCTTGCGGTGGTGGATTCTGTTTAGGTAAAACCAATTGCTCGCTTAGCTTATTCTCTTTTGGTAAAACCGTTTCATTCTTAGGAATTGGCTGCTGTTTTAAAAAATCTGCGCTCGGGCTTGAAATCTCTACATAACTAATCTTAGGCTGTATGGTAAATAACCCTTTTGGATAAATCCTCATATTGAAAAAGGGTAAAAAAAGAACACCGTGTATAGAAATCGAGATTACAAGCGAAACCTTAAAAGAATTGTCTGGCCGGTTAAACATATTAAAATAATAAAGTTTCTACTATTATCTGAGGAGTCGGGGTGTTTTTTATATGTTTTTCCGACCTCTCATGAGCAGTCGACTTATAGAAAAACTCCCTAACTGCTCATTATTATCTTACCTTTTAAGGATTCTGTCAAAATCTTTTCTTTATCCCTGAGTAAAGCGAAAATGCCGCTGTAGCGTATCCCCTTACCTCCTCGTACTTTTTGTTCAGAAGATTTTCTATCGTGCAAAAAATATCAAGGTCGTCTGATAATTTATATGTAGCGGACAAGTCTACGCGCGCATACGGCTTCATCTTAAAGGTATTTGCCGTATTATCCCAGCGATGACCAAAATAATTTACGAGGAGTGTGGGCTTTAAATTTTTAATAAAATCCAGGTTTACATTAAGGCTTAATTTATCCTTCGGCCTTCTTGCCAGCTCCTTGCCTGTAGAATTATCACGCGTATTCATCCTTGTGTATGAACAGTCTAAACTTAATTTTTCAAAAGGCCTAAAAGAGGTATTTAGCTCAACCCCTGCGGTCTTTGCCTTTCCTAGATTTTTATATCTGTTCGTATCAAAATCATAATCCACCATATTTTTAAACCTGTTATTAAAATAGCCTGCTCCTAAAATAAGGTTCTTGGTAAAACCCTGTTCTATGGCAATATCATAATTTGTGCTTTCATCAGGAGACAAATTTGCATTACCATAGGTAGGGTCATAGAGCTGGAAAAGGGAGGGCGCCTTAAAACCTGTTCCAAGGTTTGCCTTAAAGCGGGTATCTGTTTTTTGGATATGATAGGCTGAGGATACCTTGTAGTTTGTATCCGAACCAAAGCTTGAGTGCTCATCAACCCTTATGCCCGGAGTAATAAATAATTTCTCCCATAACTTAAGCTGGTTCTGCAGGTAAAAGGCTTTATTGTTGATATGCCTCCTGTCCACATCTCTATGCGCTCCTCTTTCTTCCTCATATTCAAAGCCACCTGTTAAGGTATCTATTTCTGCGATAAAAAGGTTGTGCTGCCAATCTATTTTTTTGTTATTTCCATAATACCAGTCATCATATGCGTCGGTTAAGTCTTTTGAATCAGGGTCATCCCTGTATCGTCTTTTAACATCAAGCCAGCTAAGGCCTAAGCTTTGCTCCCAAAAATCCTTAATTCTGTCGGTAAACTGGGTTTTAAGGGCAAGGGAATTGTTATTAACGGTATAATTCGGGTCATCATCATAGGCGGCATCGTCTATATCGGTATCGGAATTCGTATATCGCAAGATGAAATCCAGTTTTTTTTCTTCTGATATATTAAAACCCATGCGGCTTAAAAGCGTGGAATTTTCGTAACTGTCCTCTTCCTGTCCGTCTTTTGCCTTTGAGAATCCATCGGAATCAACCCTCGAAATAGAAAGCGAATGGTTTATCTTAGAGTTACCACCGCTTACCGAGAGATACTCCCTAAAGGTCTTGTAGGAACCTGCCTCGCTTGAAATTTCAAATTTAGTCTTGCCTGCCCCTTTCTTTGTTACTATATTAACCACGCCACCTATGGCATCTGAGCCATAAAGAGTAGATTGGGGCCCCCTTAAAATCTCTATCCTTTCTATGTTGTCAGGGGTTAAGTAGGCAAAATCAAAAGCCCTTCCTGCTGACATAGGGTCATTCATCTCTATGCCGTCTATCATAACCAGGGTATATTCGGGTTTAGCGCCCCTTAAAAAAACAGAGGTTTGGCCGCCCAAACCGCCTGTCTGAACAACGTTAAGCGAAGGAACGGTCCTTAATATATCCAAAACCGTGCTCTTAGCGCTTCTTTTTATATCCTCAACTCCTATTACGCTGACAGATGTGCCTAATCCTTCAATAGCCTCCTCTGTCCTGGTTGCACTCACCACAATCCTCTCAAGCCTCACCTCTTCTGCTAAAACAATACCAGCCAAAAATAACACCATAGCCATAACATAAGTCTTTATCAAATACCGCATTATACTATCCTCCTTTTTTGGAACCGCTGAAACGCCTGTCTGCCGACAGGCAGACAAAATTTGTAACCGCTAAAACGCAAAAGTTTCTTTGCGTCTTTGCGCCTACCTACCCTGACTACCGTTAGGCAGGCGGCGGGTAGGGATATTTTGCGCTTTTGCGGTTACCCCTTTTTAATAAAAAACCCGACCTTCGTTGGCCGGGTGGTTTGTTAATATTTCCTTCCGTCGAAGGCATTCTCCTGAATGAGTAATGGACCAGACTCATCCCGAAAGTTCGGAATATTACTGTTGCGGGGCAGTGCCCGGAATTCCCTCTAAATTAGGTCACCGGGACTTCCTTTACTCACTCGGTAAAAATTATATCTCTTAAAGAACTCTGTTAAATTAGCGAAACTTATACTAAATGTCAACAGACATTTTAGGACATTTTTTTATAATACGACTTATATGACGCTCGCTTAATTTAAACTTATTGGCTATCCTCTTTAACGGTATCCCTTTTTCTCTCAGCCTTATAATCTGGCGATTACGCTCGCTTAAAAAATTTGAGAATACCGTTGCTGGTCTTCTTGCTTTCAAAATTCAATGCCCCTTTTAGCCTTTATGCCCCTGTCAAATGGATGCTTAAGCTTTTTTATATAGCTTACTAAATCTGCCCTTTTGATTATACTAGAGGTCGCTTCCCTACCGGTTAAGATTAAATTTAAAAATGCAGGTTTAGCGTCTAATAACATTAAAAGCTCCCTTTCCTTAATATACCCCTCCCTCAATGCGATATTAATCTCATCCAGAACCAGAAGGTCATAACCTTTCTTAAATATCCTATTTTCTATAAAATCCAGCGCCCTTTTGCATTCAGTCCTTAATTTTTCAGATGAAATTCTTTTATGGAAATGGGGGTGCTGTTTTGCAAAAGCGAAAACATCAACGCCCAGTTTTTTTAGAATCTTTAATTCGCCATAACCCCATCTTTTATAATCTTTATGAAAAGAGATATAGCATATTTTTAAGTTATGCCCCAGCGCCCTTACAATCTGTCCAACTGCTGCAGTGGTTTTTCCTTTTCCGTCTCCTGTATAAAGATAGATTAATCCCTGTTTAGACATTTTTTGCCCCTTTTTTTATGGATTTTGATACCAATAATACATAAGGTTTATTTGAAATCGGGTTTTTTTCCACAACCACCAGTGTGTTATAAACCTCCTCTATTATCCTGTAATCAATAACCTCTGTAGGAGCACCTTGCTTCTTAATTCTACCCTTATCCAATAGAAGTAAATTTCTGCAGTATTCGCTTGCCAAGTTTAAATCATGCAGGATAACAACCACAGTTAACCCATTTTTATTAAGACTGCTTAACAACTCCATAAATTCAACCTGATATCTTATGTCCAGGTGACTAACAGGTTCATCCAGAAGAATAAGCCTTGGCCCCTGGGCGAGTGCCTGGGCAAAAAGAACCCGCTGTCTTTCTCCTATGGAAAGTTGTTTAATCTTTCTGTATCGTATATCCCTTACCCCTGTTTCATCCATTGCCTCACATATAACTTCTCGGTCAGACTTATCAAGCGTCATAAATCTATCAAGGTGGGGATATCTGCCCAGAGAAACAAACTCCTCAACCGTAAATGAAAACGGTATATCCAGAATCTGAGGCATCACGGCAATCTCCCTTGCCATCTCCCTTACCGATAAGCCTAAGATATTCTTCCCCCTGTAGGATATGGCTCCCTTTGCCGGTTTAATAACCTTGGTGAGTGCCCTGAAAAGGGTTGTCTTACCTGCTCCATTAGGACCTATTATTCCTAAAAATTCGCCCTTCTTAATAATAAAAGAAATCTCTCTTATTATTTCCCTGTCTTCATAACCGCAGACAAGATTATCTACTTCCAGTAATCCTTCCATCTTCGTAATTCATTTGAGGGATCGGGGTGTTTTCTATATGTCTCCCGAGCCCTCATCCTGAGGAGCGAAGCGACGAAGGATCTCATAGATCCTTCAGCCCTTCAGGCTTCCCCGGCCCGCTCCGCTTTGCCGGGGCGGGCAGGATGAGCCCCGAGACAAAAAATTCCCCGAGGGCTCATTCATTTAAGTCTTAAAACACTATCCACTCTTTGCTCTTTAATATAAAGAAAATCAGAATAAGTCCTCCCAGTATCCCTGTAATCACTCCCACCGGCAATTCAAGAGGGTATATAATCCTTCTTGAGACTGTATCAGCAAGGCAAAGGAATATAGAACCAGACAGGGCAGAAGCGGGTATAAGCACAAAATGCCTTGGTCCTGTAAAATTACGCACAAAGTGTGGAATTATGAGCCCTACAAAACCTATTATACCGCTGGATGCCACGCAAGCTCCTGCTATCAGGGAGCTGATTACAAAAAGCAATTTTATTAGCCTTGCTGAATTTACCCCTAAATGTACTGCCTTTTCTTCTCCTAGCAAAAGTATATCTATTTCCCTTGCAAACAACATAAGCACTGCAATTCCCAGACCTATAAAAATACCAACAATCCTTATAATCTTAAAATCCGCAAAGGATAAATCTCCCATCAGCCAGAGAAGCGTGGTATGTATCCTTTCTGTCCTGCAAACAGCAAATATAAGCATAACCAGCGCAGAGAAAACAAAGCTCAATACCACCCCTGTAAGGATGAGGGTATTTACTGAAAATAATTTTTTTGCTGCGATGAAATAAATCAAGGATACGGATATAAAGGCGCCTAAAAATGCGACCATAGATAGACCTAAAGCGCCTAATCCTAAGATTGAACCAATGCTTACACCTAAGGCAGCGCCACCTGAGACACCAAGGGTATATGGTTCTGCCAGTGGATTGCGCAGTATCGCCTGAAAAACGCACCCGCTTGTGGCAAGACCTGCGCCTACTAAGATACTCAGTAAGGTACGGGGTATCCTTATCCTCCAGAAGATAATCTCCAGCACCTTCGATTTCGAGGATATACCAGATATCATATCGCTAAACGAAACCCCGCCTCCCCCGAAAAACAAAGAACACCAGAAAGAAATAAATAAACCCATAAAAAGAATCAGAAAAAAAAATCTTATCTTATTACCGGTCATTGATTAGAGAGTTTAGTTCCTCCAGCGCCTCCACAAACATCTGAGGCGTGGGGCTGCAAAATTTGTGAGCCTCTACAATATAAATCCTCTCTTGCCTTACCGCTTCAAGGACACTATAATCCTGCCAGTTTCTAAGTTCCTCTTTTGTGACATCGCCCATCGTAACCAGAATAATTATATCCGGGTTCTGCCTTATCACATCTTCGCGATTATAACGGGGATAACGAATCTTAGAATCCCTTGCTATATTTATACCGCCAGCCAAACCTATCATCTCATTGACAAATGTATCCTTTCCGACAGTTACAAGAGGCCTTACCCCTACCTGCCAAAAAATCCTTTTCTTCTTTAAATTCCTCACCTTATTTTTTATACTATCCGCCCTTTTTTTTAAAGATTCCAGAGTTGCCAGTGCATCTTCCTTCTTTCCGACAATGCTCCCAAGAAGTAAATACTGCCTGGATATATTTTCAAAATCCCTGCATTCTTCAAAAACGAATACCCTTAAATCATATTCCTTAAGCTTCTCCACCGTATCCTTGCTATGGCCTTCCTTTGTGGCAAATACTATATCAGGCCTAAGCATAACAATCTTTTCGATATTGGGCTCTAAAAATGTGCCTATCTTTTCTTTTTTTATTGCCTCTATTGGATGGTCGCAGAAGGTAGTAACTCCGATAAGCGCATCCTGAACGCCTAAGGAAAATAACTCCTCGGTTATCGACGGAGCAAGCGAGACAATTCGCTTGGGAGGGCTGCTTAAATCTAATTCGTAACCGGTAGAGTCAATAAAATTCTCCGCGGATATTCCCAAAGGCATGCAAAATAAAAGAAAGATTGATGCGCTAACTCTTCTCATATATCTTCCACTCTATTATGTCTAAATAGCGGCTTTCCCCTTTTAACAGCCTTTTGCTTTTTAAGATCTCTATCCGGCCATTAAACATCGGTCCCTTTGTTACAAGGCTGTGGAACTCTCCCTTTTCCCCGCACGGGTCTATTCTCTTATCCAGCCTTTTTATAAACTCATAGTCTATTTTGTTTCCTAAAACTTCTCTGCCGAGTAAATCCACTTTTGCCGCTACAACTATTGCCTCAAAACCTTCCCTGATAAATTCCATTATCAATTTAAGGGTATCAATACCCCACAAGGGCATAATCGGATTTATTTTTAATTCTCTACATACCCTCTCTATCCAGTCCTTGTGTTCTCTTAGATAGATATCGCCAAAAACTATACCCTCTACTTTTTCTTTTTTCTGCCATTCGGATACCATGGCTTTAAAGCCTCTTTCATAATTTTCCCTTGATGTTGCCTTCTGGAATATGGGAAGTCCTGTTAAGGCTGCCTGTTCTGCCACTAACTGTGCTGGCAGATTATGAGAAAGCGATTTTTTTCCTTTTGCTTCGGTGAAATTAAATAGGGCAGCCACCTCGTATCCCAGAGCGCGCGCTTTATAACACGCGAGGCAACTATCCTTGCCGCCGCTCCATAGAGAAACTACTTTCATTTTGAACCTCCTAAACAGTACTCATAGGTTAAAGTATTCAAAGCATCTTTCCTAAAACAGTATTTCTCTTTTCCTTCGGAAATGAGCTTAAAGGCATATTTAATTATTTCTTTATAAAACTCACAGAATATTGCTTTTTTATTCATATTGCCTAATGCGTGTAGTTCTGCAGGACAGGGCGCTCCACAGATATTCCTAAAAGTGCAAACATTACATTCAGAAATCTTCTCTACTGTTCTCGATCTAATTCTTCTAAATGCGCGAGATTGCATTGCCTGTTCAATCTCAGTTTTTCCGCTGTAGGCGGATCCGCCTTTGGCGGAAAAAATATTTCCTGCAGAGAATCCCTTTAGGCCAATAAATTCACCGCAAGGAATCATCTCTCCTTTGGCTGTAATAGTTAAAAAACATCTTCCGCCACCACAGGGAGAGATATCGCACATAAGGCGCCGAGCAGTAGGAGCAATTATACCTAAGATAATATTAGTAAAATTACCAATAATAATTTGCCTTCCTGATTGCCTTGATAATTTTATTGCCATATCTACCGCCTTAATAAAATATTTAGCCATAAGCATCTCATCGGGTTTTAATGAAAAACTGGATTTTTGTGTAAGCCTAACTGGATTGAGTAATACGCAGGGAACTTTCTTGGTATGCAGAAATTTTACCATACCAACTAAATCGGTTACATTAAATCTAGTAATGGTGGTTATCGCATTTAAACCCTCATAGCCATCGAACATCTCAATGGCTCTAACTGCTTTTTTGAAATTACCGCCAAAATGCCAAGATTGCCTTAAGTAATTATTTACAGAACTTAAAGATGAATCTAAAGATATACCCACCCCTACATAATATTTTTTTAAAAATTCCACATCTTCTTTTTTTAGCAATGTAGCATTAGTCTGAAGACCGAACTTAAACCGTTTATTGAATTTTTTTATTCCCTCAAATATTATCTCTTTAACCAATAATGGCTCGCTCGCATGAAAAACAATCACAGGGTTTCGCTTCTCATTCTTAAAATATTCTGCGATTTTTTCTAAGATAAAGATAAGTTCTACCATGGTCATAGATTTACCGTTTTTTCTTATCTCGGCAGGTACATAACAATAAGGACAGTTAGAATTGCATAAGTCTGTGGGGTCAATATAGATAGCGGTTAAATTTGCGTTAAATCTGAAATCATTCATCTGCTTATCAAGACTATCTTTAATATTTTCATAAAGAGACAACATTTCTCTCGGAAATATAATACTATTATATTGCTCTCTGCGTAAAATTCCCCAGAAAATATTATCTGGATCGAGAATAAACCCATTGTTATCAGTGATACTACTAAAAAATAAACCTTTTTTATTTACCATCGTACTTGGCATAATAATCGTCTTTCTAAAGCAGGGCACCAGTCTTTTCCTAGTGCCCTGCTGAAAAAGCTTCTATAGCAATGCTTGTTTTTTATTCACATCCCCATACATCACAAAATGAGATAGCCCATTTGCAGTTTTGGCACATTTTAAGCGATAAGAGATAACCTTAGAGCTATCCTTAGAATTGTTTTTGGTATTTCTCCTTTGACATTTCTTAGACATATATTCTCACCTCCTTTCTATTAGCCAAAATAAAAATATGGCTGTGGCTATAAATAAAATTGAGCATAAATATACAATACGGATACTCTCTTTAATGTGTTTGATATTTAAGGGATGTAGATTTTTCCCAATATATGGCTTTAAAATAGGTATGGCATCATAAAAATTTAACCCGCCCAATTGAACCCCTAATGCGCCTGCCATAGCTGCCTCTGTGGCTATGCTATTATTACCTATTCCTTTAAAGAAGTACCTTATTCCCCACACAAGTGAACTAAATCCATCTTTTTTACAACACCAGCTGGATATGCTGATTAAAAAACAGGTTATTCTTGCAGGAATGAAATTTACTAATGCATCCAACCTTGCAGCTGCTTTACCAAACTCGATAAACCTTTCGCTCCTATACCCAACCATAGAGTCCAATGTATTTATTGCCTTATATACCCATGCCAAAGCCGGACCTCCTAAAAAGGCATAGAATAATGGCGCAATTATGCCGTCCATAACACTTTCGGCAACTGTTTCTACAGTTGCCCTTATTATCTCTGGCTCTTTTAAGGCTTCAGTATCTCTTCCCACTATCATAGAAAGCCTATTTCTTGCTTCTTGGATATTCTTATTTATTAGCGCAAGCCTGACCTTATTTGCTTCAATAGCCAGGGCCTTTACTGAAAGGGCAAAATAAATAAGTAATGCTGAAACGATATAATAAAAAACAGGGTGAATTAACATAGATAATTTAAGGATGCCCGATACAAAAAAAATAGTTAAGCCAACAACTAGAATTACAAGAACAATTCCAGCAAATCTTCTATTAATACTGCCTACATTCAATTTTCTCTCAAGTTTTTCTATCAACTTTCCGATAATACGGGTTGGATGCCAGGTAACCTGAGGGTCTCCAAAGATTAAATCTAAAAGATAACCTGACACTATCGGAATAATGAGGGTATGGAAATATGAACTCATTACCCTACCATTTTCAAGATATTCTTGTATATATAATTTAAATCGATATTTTCCCTTACAATTTTTGCGAGTTTATTAAATTCATTTTCCTGATCAAAGGTATTTTTAACATCAAGCGGCTTCCATCCCTTTTTAATCCTTATTTGATTTAAAAAATCCCTTCTAAATGTATCTGAATCAAATACGCCATGGATATACGTTCCCCAGACATAACCTGCCTTGCTACTAACGCCGTCAATCTTTCTTATAGGCTTTCCTGAACGTTGCAATATCTCGAATACTCCATCACAGGGTTTTGTTTTTTTCGTCCTGCCATGATGAATTTCATAACCGCTGATTTCAAAACCGCCTTGAATATGTCTGGCTTGAATCTGGGCCAATATCTTTTTCTTTGCTATGGTAGTTACTACAGGCAGTAGTCCAAAACCGACGAGTTTACCATTGGATGATTCTATATGGTAGGGGTCATAAATTCCTTCCCCGAGCATCTGATAACCGCCGCAGATGCCTATTAAAATCGACTTTTGTTTATTCGCGCTTGATAAAATCTTATTCTCTAAGCCTGACTTTCTTAGGTAAGACAGGTCATAGATTGTGTTTTTCGAACCGGGTATTATAATAACATCCTGACCGTCTAAGTCCGCTGGTTCTTTCGCATAATTTAGATTAACATCCTCCTCTACCTCAAAAGCATCAAAGTCTGTAAAATTTGAAATGTGCGGCAGATAGACTACGCCTATATTAATTTTTTTCATTCCCTTCGATTTTTTTATTTTTTCTTTATCGAGAGAGACTGAGTCTTCTTCCTGAATTTTTAAGCCTCTGATGTATGGTATTACACCCAGAACCTTTATGCCTGTCTTCCTTTCCAAAAAGTTTATACCACCTCTAAGCAACCTCTTATCGCCCCTGAATTTATTTATAATAATGCCTTTTATTCTTTCTCTCTCTTTCTCAGTCAACAGTTCAAGAGTGCCTACAATCCATGCAAAAACCCCACCCTTATCAATATCGCCGACTAATATAGCCTGACAGCAAACCGCCTCAGCCATCTTTAAATTCACAATATCGTGGGACCTTAGGTTTATCTCAGCAGGAGAACCCGCGCCTTCAATGACTATCAACTTATATATACTGCTTAGGCGTCTGAATGAATCTAAAACTATATCCTTTGCATTTCTCTTGTAGTTAATATAACCGACTGCGGACATATTGCCTATTGGCTTACCCCTTACTATTATTTGCGCCTTTCTGTCCGAGGTGGGCTTAATCAATATGGGATTCATATCCACGCTTGGCTCAATCCTGCAGGCAAAGGCCTGGACTGCCTGGGCTCTTCCGATTTCGCCGCCTCCTTTCGTAACAAAGGAATTTAACGCCATATTCTGCGCCTTAAAGGGAGCCACGCTATAGCCCTCCTGAAAAAATATCCTGCAGAGGGCGCTTACTATAACGCTTTTACCCACGCCTGAGCCGGTCCCGCATACCTGCAGTGCCTGATAGCTCATCGAGATAAAATCTCCCTTAGGCATAAGAGAAGCTTTAGGTTATCGTTTCTCTTCCTGACCGACACCCTGAAAAAATGGCTGTCTAACCCCCTGAAGTTCGAACAATCCCTTATCATAATATTGTTCTTAGC
>CAZDNS010000002.1:0-46721 GCA_964506845.1 uncultured Planctomycetia bacterium
GCGAAGGCGGGTATGCTTCGGCGGATTTCGCCGAAGAATTTGAAGATACCGCGGGCGTAAACCCGCGGAGCTTCATTGAGGTATACCTAATTAAGAAAACCAGGCTTACATGAAACCGCTTATTGTGCCAGAGGCTTATAATTATATAGGCGTATTTTTAACCTTTGCATGCAATCTTAAATGCAGTTATTGCATTAATAATTTTGAGCAGGATATTATAAAAAGAAAAAATATCTCAGGAAAAGACTGGGTTAAAGCCTTAGACAGGGTTGTGTCTCGCGAGGATTTACCGGTGACGCTTCAGGGCGGAGAACCCAGCCTTCACCCCGACTTTATTTATATAATCAATAATTTAAAGAGGAAATTAAATATAGACATCTTAACCAATCTGCAATTTGACGTGGATAAATTCATAAGAGAGGTCGACCCTGACAGAATCAAAAGAAAAGCACCGTATGCCTCTATACGCGTAAGCTTTCATCCAGAGAATATGAATCTTGATGAGGTAATAGAAAAGGTGCTTAAGATGATAAAGGCAAATTTTAGTATAGGAGTTTGGGCTGTTGTGCATCCTGATTATGAAAAGACAATACACGATGCACAGTCAAAGTGCAAAAAATTGGGCATAGATTTTCGTACAAAAGAGTTCCTCGGAGAATGTAATGGGAATCTATGCGGCGCCTATAAATATGAAGGGGCCTGCGACAAAAAATTTAGAAAAAAAGTAAAATGTAAAACCACCGAAGTCCTCATAGATAGCGAAGGTGGTATCTATCGCTGCCATGCCGACCTCTATACAGGGATAAATCCGATAGGGCATATCTTAGATGAGCAGTTTCAAGTTGAGGACAAATTCAGAGACTGTTCTAATTTCGGCCACTGCAATCCCTGCGATGTAAAAATAAAGACCAACCGATTCCAGCAATACGGACACACCTCGTGCGAGATAGAGTTTATTGATGAGAATAAAAAATAGGTAATTAGTAATTAGGAATTGGTAATTTAAACTTCTAACCCACTAACCCAAAAACTACCTATTAACATATATGCTTATCAAAACCGATAAAGATACATTTTTGGATTATCTTGAGGATAGTTCTGGTCTAAAAGGCGGGTGGGCGGAGGAGGTTATCTTTCCTGAAAGCGAAGAGGAGCTCATAGCTTTTCTTAAAGAGGCAAATCTTAAAAAAATACCAGTCACCATTTCCGCAGGCAGGACAGGCGTTACAGGCGCAGCCGTACCCTTTGGAGGCACGTTGATTTCAACCGAGAATCTAAACCGCACTTTAGAAATTTATAAGGATAAAGACCTCGCCAGAGTGGGTTGCAGTATAAGACTAAGAGAGTTAGAAGAAGCGCTTTTAAACGAAGGGCTTTTTTATCCGGTTGACCCCACAGAAAAGAATGCCACCCTTGGAGGCAATATCGCAACGAATGCCTCCGGCGCAAGGAGTTTCAGGTTCGGCTCAACGCGCAATTATGTAATTTCGCTTAGGATAATCCTGCCGGACGGTGATACGCTCTTTCTAAAACGGGGAGAGCATTTTTGTGATGATAAGGGTTACTTCAGAATATCCACAGAGTCTCAAAAAAGCCTGAATTTTAAAATCCCGCATTATAATATGCCGGACGTAAAAAATGCCGCAGGATACTTTGCGAAAGAGAATATGGACTTGATAGATTTATTTGTGGGCCAGGAAGGCACTTTAGGGATTATAGCCGAGGCAGAAATAAGGTCTATAAAGTCGCCCAAAAATATATTGTCTATATTAAGTTTTTTTAAAAGTGAAGAAGAGGCATTGGCCTTTTCTGACAAGCTGAGGGAAGTATCGCTTAGGGTAAGGTGTCTTAAGAGTCTTAATGAGGCGCAGGCTATTTCCATAGAATATTTTGACCCTAAATCTATAGATATGTTAAAAAGGGAATATAAAAATATCCCCACAGACACCGATTCTGCCATTTTTTTTGAACACCTTATAAGCCAGAATAGCGAAGAGGATCTATTAGAGCGCTATGGGAAAATTCTCGAAGATTTTAATTCAGATATTACCAAATCCTGGTGCGCCACAGATATTAAAACAAGAGAAAGGCTGTACGACTTTAGGCACAGGCTCCCCGTATTGGTAAATGAACAGGTCAAAAAAAACGGTTTTCCCAAAATCGGCTCCGATATAGCAGTTCCCTTTAAAAACTTCAGGAATATGTACACTTTTTATAAGGATAGCCTTAAGGGCACAAGCATTGATTATGTGATATTTGGCCATATAGGAGACTGCCATCTGCATTTGAATCTGCTCCCGGATAATGAAAAAGAATTTTTGCATGCGAAGAATCTATATCTGAAATTTATTGATAAGGCACTGTCTCTTAACGGAACTATCTCTGCAGAGCACGGCGTAGGGAAGTTAAAGCACGCATACCTCGAAAGGATGTATTCCAGGAAATCTATACTACAGATGGCTAAGTTAAAAGAGGCATTTGACCCCAATTGCATTTTAAATCTGGACAACATATTCCCGAAGGAGTACTTGCAGGGTATAAAAAATAGTTGAATAAAATAGTTTTTTTGGTAAAATGAAATGTAAATTAAGAAATTGAATAAAAAATTAAATATCGATGATTTTATTTTAAGCCTTCGCTACAAACCTGGCGGAGGTTTTTTGTTTTATATAGGTAATAGCCGTTAAAATGTATACCAAAGACGAAGAAAAACTTTTAAAAGAAACAATACTGGCAATGGATATAGTGCTTAAGAATTGCCAGATATATAATCCAGGCCACTCCATAGTGCAGGGATTTTTAGAGCGTTTTGAAACAGAGCTTAACAAGATGCTTGATTTAAAGGGAGAGGTATCTCTGGGTATTTCTCCTGAGAGCCTGATGCTCGAGGATAAGTATTTTGAAAGGGATACAAAGGTATTCCAGGACATTGCAAAATTTTTTCATAATAGGGCTGTTTCCTCTCTATCCTTTTTGAAGGGGATAAGCCTCTCAGAGATAAGGATTTTTTTTGAAAGTATTATAGGCAGCCGCGATGAGATACTTAAAAAAGGCGGGCTTTTCAAAATTTTAACAAGCCGTCAGGTAACGCACATACGCGTAACCGAGCTTGATTATAGTTCAATCATAGAAAGGGAAGCTACGGAAGCCCTACCCGATAAAGATGAAGAGAAGTTTTGGAACGTTTTCATAACAAGCCTATCAAAGGGTATTCCCGAGGAGATAGCAGAAGACTCGATAAAGCTCTTCGAGACTGCGTTAAGCGACCCAGTTAAGACTGCCGCAGGTTTTAATAGGTATGTATATAATGACCCGGAGAAATTGCAGCAGTCAGCAAGGATGCTGAAGAGGCTTTCCATATGCGCAAAGGAAAAACTATTTGAGAAAGACATAGAGAACAAAAAACGCACGGAAGAGATTTTAAGGAATCTTGACCCCGGCCTTATAAACTCCCTTATTAAAGAGGATAGCGAGTTTAAAGACGAACATGAAAAATTTATGCGTATTTTGTCCAACCTCCTTAATGAGCAGGCTATGTCAAGTCTAATCGAGTCTATTGCGGTTAAGGAAAATAAATTTTCAGAGAGAGTTCTTGGAATATTGGATGAAATATGCCCCTATGATGAAAAGAAACCCTTAATCGCCGACATCCTTACTCTTTCCTTTCTGGATAAAGGTATATTCGCGCGGGAAACCTCTGCGGAGCTTGTCGAGTCCATAAAAAAATTAGCCTTGGCTAAAGCGCAAAATAAGTTTATTACTAAGATTCACCAGAATATCCTTTTATGTGTTGAAAAGGGCGTAGAACAATTTAAAACTGATTTAGAGAAATCCGCAGGAGATATTTCGGCGTATGCCCTTTCAATTTCCAGAAAAAAAATAGACTTAGATTTTGCCGAGATGATATTTGAGTTGTTAAAGAGCGAACAAGACCCAAAGGATTTTGAGTTAATAACAGATAGATTCTTCGAGGAGGTCCCAAACATAATCTCTCACGGTGGGTTTTATCTTTTGAATGAATTCCTGGCAATGTTTACGGTAGATTATATTAAAAAGGAAGGAGCGTCTTCTCTTAAAAGGGATGTATTAGCCGGCCATTTACACGAGATAACCGTTCCCGATATAGTAAATAGCCTTGTTAAGAATATTGCCGAGGAAGACGAAGACACCTTTCAAACTGCAAGCCAGATAATTTTATTGTTGGGTAAAAAGTCTATCAGGCTATTGCTCGATGCCGTATTGAAAGAAGAATCTCCGCCTCTTGTAATAGAGCGCGTTGCCGGCATTCTATCCCAGATGGGCGAGGGTGTTTCAGATGAGATAACATTATGGCTCGAGGATAAACCCGACAGTGCCCTGTCCGATATAGCAAGGCTTCTATATAAGATTGATACGGATGAGGCGATAGAGTATTTAAAAAATATCTATACGCATAAAGGAGACGAGATAAAAAAAGAAATCGTCCAAGTTATTTTAGATTCTCCAAAGGAAAAAAGCGCCGAGATACTCCATATAGCATTAAAGACAAGCGATGCGCAGCTAAAGAATATGGCTACCGAGGCCCTGATTAAGCTAAAAGACAGGATATTTATGGATATGTTGATAGAGACATTAAAGATAAAAAATACCTTTGGTTCAAAAAATACCCAGATATTGGAGGCTATAAACCTTCTAAAAGAGTTGGGAAGAGAAGAATCTATTCCATATCTTGCTGAACTTTTCTACAAAAAGCCCGTTCCCTTCTGGGTTAATAACGATAACCTGCGAGTGGCAATTGTTTATACCCTGTCAGAAATCGGAACCGATGAGGCTATGGATATAATAGCCAAAGCCGCAGAGGATAAGAGTAAATCTGTCCGCGATGTGTGCCAGTATATAATAAACGAAAAAAAATACAAAACAAATACAAATGGCAGCTGAGCCCGATATAACTAAATATATTGAAGAGCTTGTGCAGTCGTTGGTCGTTATGCGGAATACCAGGCTTATTTATGGAAAAGACCACGGCATAACGAAGCGGACGTTAGATTCCATTTATATGTCCGTGGGAAAGGTATTACAGTTAAGACCAGATGTAACAGTCGCTTTTATCAAAAACGAGGTGGTGTTTGATAAATTGCCTTTGTATAATCTAAGCGCGGCATTAGAAAAATTTATCACAGATTTATCAGAAAGCGGCATTGAGAAAATACATTTTAAGGCGGGGCTAACTAAAGAAGAATTGGCAGGGTTTATAGAGGTAATGGTTTTAAAAAAGGGGGAGGTTTTTGAAAAGGGTGGATATACTAATGCCCTTTCTTCGCTCGGAGTTAAAAACATAAGGATAAGCAGAGTTGCTGTATCTGAGCAAAAAGAAGAGGACGTTACCATTTTAGCTAAGACTACATATAACAATGCGCTCAAAGCAATGCAGGAATTTCTGGATACCCTGAAGAAAGAAAAGAATATAACTGTAGAGAGTCCCAGGCAGGTGGTTATAGATATATTAAAGGTTATTTTAAGAAGCAAAGACGCGTTGCTTGTAAACTTAAATTTAGGCACGCGCGACAAGGATATACTCGTTCATTGCTTAAGAGTGCTGACGTTAACCTTGATTCAGGCGGTATCGCTAAGGGTTGATAAAGATTTATTTTCTGATTTTGGCGAAGCCTCACTCTTTCATGAGATAGGAGACCTTGCTTACGAGGCAGGAATCTTAGAGTATGGGGCTAAGACTCCCTCGGAAAATGCCGACACCCAAAGATATGTGGACACGGTCGTAAAGTTATTGGTGAAGACAAGGCATATAAGCAAACTAACCACTCTGGTTATCTATGAGATTATGAAATATAATCCGCTAAATTATACAGCTGCCGTAAAAACAAAAAAAATAAATTTGGCAAGTCTACTGATAACGCTGGGTTGTTATTATGATAATTTGGTTTCAAAGGCAAGCACTTTGAACATGGACTACGAATCCATATATACCGAGATTATGAAATTAGAAGGTAACGTGTTTGAAAAACCCCTGCTGGAGAGATTTTTTAAACTTATAGGTATCTACCCCCCGGGTTCTTTGCTTGAGTTGACAACAGGAGAAACAGCCCTTACGCTAAGAGTTAACCCCGATATAAGAAGGCCGATAGTTGAGGTTTTGACAGACAGTTCAAAAAACAAATTGGACCAGCCGAAAATGGCGGATTTGTCAGAAATTGATAGTTCAATAAAGGATTTTAAGTACAATATAGCCAAAGTACTAATTCCTCAAAAAATTATGGATATTATACCCGACAAGTATAAATAACCCACATTCTTCTTTAAAATTCTATGGCATGAACTAATGACTTAATATATAATCCTTAAAAATCAAAAATTCCAAAAGGAGGAAATTTAAAATGCCGCTTGTCCCTATGAGAACAATTTTAGAGACATCATTAGAAGCCTATAAGAAGGGAACGCCTTTTGCGGTAGGCGCGTATAACGTAAACAATATGGAACAGATGCAGGGTATAATGCGCGCCGCAAAGGAAACCCAGTCTCCTGTTATAATACAGGCGAGCCGTGGCGCTTTAAAATATGCCGAGATGAATTATCTTCGGCATATAATGCTCGCTGCTGTAGAATTAAACCCCGAAATCCCTGTGGCAATGCATCTTGACCATGGGAATAATCTTGACACCGTTAAGAAGGCAATTTCTTTAGGTTTTTCATCGGTTATGATAGACGGGTCTCTTATGGAGGATGGTAAAACGCCGTCCGATTATGAATACAATGTCCGGGTAACCAAAGAAGTAGTCGAATATGCCCGTTCCTTTGGTGTAACGGTTGAAGGAGAACTCGGTACTCTTGGCGGGATTGAGGATGGCGTAGGCTCAGGCAAAATTCATCTTACTGATCCCCAACAGGCTTTGGATTTTGTTAATAAGACAAAGGTGGATGCCTTGGCAATAGCGATAGGCACCTCCCACGGCGCATATAAGTTTAAACAGGAACCAAAGCTTGCCTTCGATATTATTGAGAAAACGAGAAAACTTTTGCCTGATACCTTTTTAGTTTCTCACGGTTCCTCAAGCGTTCCCCATGATTTAATCGAAACCATTAATAAATATGGCGGCAATATGCAGCATACTATGGGTGTTCCCTTAGAGAGTTTAAAACGTGCAATAAGCCTCGGCATAAATAAGATAAACGTGGATACCGATACCAGGCTTGCCGCAACTGCAGCCATTAGAAAGGTTTTTTCAGAGACTCCCGAAAAGTTTGACCCGAGGGAATATCTAAGTCCTGCCCGGGATGCCATATACGAGGTAATAAAGAAAAGGATGACAGAGTTTGGCACGGCAGGGCATATTAAGGATGTTAAGGTAAGAGACCTCCTTAGGGCTTAAAGAAATTTTATAAGCAGCGAATATTGCTTAGAGTGCGCAAATCCGTGTATCAGGCACAGTTTTTGTATACCATATGAAAACTCTATCCTGCTTGAAAAATGATTATTTTATGGTATACTTTTTATTAGAGAAAGTATAATAAAAATTGTATTCCTTGAAAAAGGTAAACCATCTGAAAAGATGGGGCGCAAAGCCTCAGGTCCCGAACATTAGGATAGCTGGGCTACCAAGGAAAGAGAAAAGCCCTATCTTTTTAGATAGGGTTTATTATTATATACAAGTATTTAAAGGGGAGTAGAAGAATGAAAAGTAAAAAGGGATTAACATTACTTGAATTAGTGATAGGGGTTGCTATATTTATAGTTGCCATAGTTTCGCTTCTTGGAGCCTATATGGGAGCCCTTACTATGAGCGAGGGCTCAAAGAACCTAAATACAGCAATAAATGACGCCACCAGGGTTGTTGAGGAGATGAGAAATATACCCTTTGCCTCAATAACCTTGACAGACTGGACCGCCTGGGCTTCAAACAACGGCGCAAATACATTGGAAAATGAAACGACAACAACAGCTTATCAAGGCACTGACCCGCTTACAGTTACTGTTACCGTTAACTGGACTGAGAAGGGCCGCCAGAGGAACACCTCCCTGGTGACAGCCATTACGCAGAGGTAAAATATGTTGAAGTATTTGAATAATAATAAGGGTGTAGGGCTTATAGAAGTAGGGATAGCGATGGTAATTTTTCTAATTTTGATCGGTATGCTCTACGGCGCTATCAGCTCAAACAGGGTTACAGTTAATGAGGCGCAGGACAGAATAAAATTACAGCAGGAACTAAGAAAGACGCTTGACCGCCTTGAAAAGGAGCTTAAGGCCTCAAGGAGCAGCCTTATTACAATTCCAGGAACCAATGATTCAGTTACATTTCAGGAACCGGTAGACTGGGACTCAGATGGTGATGTGGTGGATGCCTCAGGCGCTGTCGAATGGGGCGCCGAAGGAAATCTCAACTGGAATATGCGGTATCTATTATCAGGGACGCAAGTGTTAAGAAGGGTTTTTGATGCAGCTGGCGTTCAGCAGGGAACCGACACAGTTATCGCAAACGATATAAACCTATTTCAGATAACTCGGCAGGCAGTCCAGCCCAACAGGATTTCGATAAATATGACTGCCCAGAGAACGACACTTGACCAGCGAACAATAAGTTTTAGCGCGGGTTCCGAGATTATTCTAAGAAATTAGATAGAGGGAAATTCGGGGGAAGGAGGTGAAAAAAGAAATGCTTATGATTAAGTTAAGAGATAATAGAGGTATTGTGCTTATAACGTTCTATATGGCGATAGCCCTGCTTATTACCTTGGGTATTGGCCTGATGACGGTAGGTATATATGAAAATAGATTTACAGAAAGGTTCAGGGATTCCAAAATTGCCTTTAACTTAGCCGAGGCAGGCGCTGATGTGGCAATAGTAGCCCTAAGAGCAGACCCTAACTATACAGGCGTAGGCTATACTGCCTTAGGAGAAGGAGGATATACTGTTTCTGTTACTACTCCGCCTACTAATCCAAACTGGAGAAGGATTGATTCCATAGGTTATTATCCAGACAATAATACCGCTTCCTACGGATATACCCAGAGAGATGTGGAGTTGTATGTTCAGGTAAGTCCTTCAAACTCTGGTTCGCGTTGGGCAATGTTTGGAAATTCAGAAGTGGACTTAAATGGCACTATATATACTGATAGCTATGATTCAAGAAACGGTAGTTATAACATTTCAAATGCAAATTCAAACGGCGATATAGGTACGAATAGCATCGAGAGAGCGGCCCTGAAATTAAATGTAACCGGCCAGACAGCCGAAGTTCACGGAGATTTCGTTGCAGGCAGAGGCGGAGACCCCAATAGTGTTATAGATATAAATGGTTCGGTAACGCCATCTCCTCCAACCAGAACCACATTATCTGACGCTGTAACGCTTATAACGCCACAGGTTCCTCAAAGCGCTATCAGTTTAGGGGATGTAAATTTGCGTTCAGGGGAGTCCCTTATCCTTAATACAGGTGATTATCATCTAACCGAACTTAGAGCAAGTGGTAGCGCAGCCGCCAGTGGACAGCCAAATGCAATCTATGCAAATGGAAAGGTTACGCTTTATGTAGATGGCGATATCGATGTTAAGGATTTTGTTATATTGGCAAGGGATATAAACAATAACCCAAAACCTAGCAATGTTACGATAAAGGTTATCGGCGACCATGATGTAAAGTTAAGAGAGGATACAAATATCTACGGCGTGGTTTATGCAAAGGATTCAGAGATAAAACTTAAGCAGTCTACTGTATACGGTGCAGCAGTAGGTGATGAGATTGATGTTGACGGCTCTGCAACTATTCATTATGATGAAGCCCTTTCTACAAGCGGGGATTATATCTCTGGAACTACCGTGGATGTGCTTTCATGGAGAGAACCAAATCAATAATACATTCTCACTATAAAAGCCCCTTGTTTTTCATAGACAGGGGACTTTTTGTCTGTTAATATATTCTCGCCGCTTTTCCCAACACTATCCAGAACACAGCACACAAAAAATAAGCAAGCCCGTAAAGGAGATGATACGATAAAACATCCCTCGCTTATACACCCTGAAAATCTCTTTGATATTTTCAGGGTAAGCTCGGGATTAATTCCGACATACAAGTTATCTCGTCCTTCGGACTCCATAACTTGTGTCGTCATTAAGGAGATATTTTATGGATAAAAATAAAATTAAGGAAAAGGCAAAAGAACTTATCAAAGCTTCACAGATTTTTGTCCTGTCTACAGCCGAAGGAAATCTGCCTAAAAGCAGATTTATGGGCTCCCTTGTTGAAAAAGAGGACTTCGCATACTATATGGAAACCTATTCTTCCTCAAATAAGGTTGCCCAGATAAAGAAAAACCCGAATGTGCAGCTTTTATTTTTCAGGAACGATTACTCTGAGATAGTTACCCTGACGGGTAAAGCAGCCATTGTAGATTCTCTAAAGATTAAAGAGTTCGTATTTAATTCCTACTCAAACTCCAAAAAGTATTTTAAAGGTTTTGAAGACAAGGGATTCGCTGTAATTGAATTTAAAGCCGAGGCAATAGATTTCCTTACCTTTGAGCATAAACAATTTAGAATTAGGTTATGATGCAAAAAATCATTATCTGGCTTAGGGCAGCCCGGCTTAAATTGCACATTCTGGGTATCCTTCCTGTGTTAGTAGGTTCATTAATAGCATTTGATAGAACAGGTGTTTTCCGCCTCGGCAGTCTGATATTTGCCGAATTAATCACTTTATTTGTACTTATTGCAACCGCCTTTAGTAATGATTACGCGGATATAGAGACCGATAGAGAAAACAAAAACTTCAATATGTTTTCCGGAGGCTCAAGGCTGCTTGTAGAAGGATTTATCTCAAAAAGCGAGATGCTTATAGGGATTATAGCCGCTTCTTTTATCTCTATAGCGCTATCAATTATGTTTTTGCTTTTTTTAAACGCAAGTTTTGCCATAATCCTTTTTAACCTGATAGGCCTTTTTGTGGGAATAGAGTATAGCCTTAGCCCTTTAAGAATAAACTATAGGGGTTTTGGAGAGTTTTTTGTTTTTCTTATGTATGGCATTTTCTGTCTCTTATTCGGCTATGTCTCACAAACAGGAATTGGATTTGATAATAAGATTTTTAGTTTTTCTATTCCTATCGGCATAGCCGTATTTTTGATTATCCTGATAACAGAAATCCCGGATTATGAGTCGGATAAAATATTTGGGAAAAAAACCATCCCTGTAATTTTTAAAAAGGAGACCTCTTTTCTTATTTATCTTATCGGGATGATATTATTATACCTTTCTTCCTTAATCCTGTATTTGAGCGGTTTATTGAACAACCTTGAATTCCTCGGTCTATTTTTTTCCCTGCCCTTAGGGGTATATTTGCTCGTCCTTTCTTTATCCAAGAATAAAACCTTGCCTAAGAACATATCTACCCTTTGCGGCTTGACTATTATTTTGAATGTATGGGTAAATGTGGTTTTGTGTATGGGGTTAATATTTTAAATTGTTTTTTATAAGTGTATTATTTGACACAGTAGTTTTTGCTACCTTAATTCCAACTCTGTTTGTTATAATTTCCAGAAGGCTCGATAAGGTTTTCTTGTTTTCTCAGCTTGATTTCATTTTTCTAAAAATCTTAGGGGTTCTTTTTATATTCCTTGGTTTGATATTTATAGTACGGTCGTATTATTTAATAATCAAGGTTGGCAGAGGCTATACCCTTGAATTTTTTAATATAAGATTTCTGCCTGTAACCAAAAAACTCATTAAGAGCGGCCCATACTCTGCGATAAGGCATCCTATGGTATTCGGCTATCTGGTCGGATTATCAGGCATAGTTTTTATAATAGGTTCTGTCTCGGGTTTAATTATAATGTTACCATTGGTAAGCGCTTTAACAGCCCTTTATCTAATTTTTTTTGAAGAAAAAGCGCTATATGATAGATTTGGGCCAGAGTTTAAGGAATATAAATCAAACGCCAGTTTTATAATACCTTGGTTTAAAAAAGGAGGTAAAAGATGTATAAAGTAAAGACCTTTACGCAGGAACTTAAGATATTTAAAACTATGTCAGAGCTTAAGGCATTAGACGATGAGGTAAACAAGTTTTTAGAATCAAGCAAGGTTAGAAAGCTGATATCGGTATGCGATAGCCTTACCACATCCGAAGGAAATACCATCGGTCTTATAAGAACGGTTACTTATGAATGTTAAAAGAAGCCCTTCTGTATGAAAAGATAGGGGACAATAAGGTCTCCTGCAGGCTTTGCAGCCATAAGTGTAAGATACCGGAAGGAAAATTTGGTGTCTGTGGCGTAAGGCAAAATAAGGAAGGCAGTTTATACAGCCTTGTATACGAAAGACCTGTTGCCTTAAACATAGACCCTATTGAGAAAAAACCCATATTTCATCTCTCGCCAGGCTCTCAATCCTATTCCTTGGCAACTGCAGGGTGCAATTTTAGATGCGGCTTTTGTCAGAACTGGCAGATATCCCAGCTCACAAAGGGAGAAGGCGCGCATATTGAAGGCAAAACAGTCCCTCCAGAGGAAATTCTAAACCAGACATTAAGTTATAAATGCGAGAGTATTTCATATACCTACACAGAGCCGACTATATTCTTCGAATATGCCTACGACATAGGGAAACTTGCCAAGCAAAAAGGCCTTTACAATATATTTGTTACAAACGGGTATATGAGTTTGGAATGTCTTGATATGCTAAAGGGTGTGCTGGACGCGGCAAATGTGGATTTAAAATCATTTAAGGATGAGTTTTATAAAAATACCTGCGGCGCAAGGTTGCAACCTGTTCTTGATTCAATAAAGTATATGCGAAAACTTGATATATGGGTAGAGGTTACAACTCTGGTTGTGCCGGGCGAAAATGACTCTGAAGAAGAACTGAAGGATATAGCAGAATTCTTAACAGATGTTGGTAAGGAAATCCCCTGGCATATAAGCAGGTTTCATCCTGATTATAATATGACTGATAAATCGTCAACCCCCCTAAAAACCCTTATCAAGGCAAGGGAGATAGGTTTTAAAGCGGGCTTAAGGTATGTTTATACTGGGAATATCCCCGGCGATGAAGGCGAGAATACATTTTGCTATAATTGCCGAAGGCTTCTTATAGGCAGGTTTGGTTTTCAAATTTTAGAGAATAATATAACAGATTCAAAATGCGAATTCTGCAATGCTGTTATTGATGGAATAGAATTATCCAGGGTAAATAATTATTGATTACGCTGAAGTTATAGTTTATTATTTATTCTCGTTAAAATTAGCAAAGGTTTAATTCTCCCCATCGTTTTGTTTCGCTTTGCGAAGCAAAACGAAACAGTAGGGGTCATTAAAGGAGGTATGTTAGATGGCAGTAAAAAAGGTATGGATTGAGGAAGGGTGTATTGTCTGCGGGCTTTGCGCTGACACCTGTGCTGAGGTATTTGAGATGACAGATGAAACTGTAAAGGTAAAGGCAGGCGCTGATTTAAACAAAAATGAAGAGTTGATAAAAAAGTCAGCCTCAGATTGCCCTGTTAATGTTATAAAATTTGAATAAACCACTCTTAAATTTGCCCTGAAAAGATGCTATACTTTTAGGAGAGGGCAGATATGGAAAAAATTTTTAATAATAAATTATCAAGAAGAGATTTTTTAAAGAAGGGCTGTATATTTGCTGCCTGTACGGGCGGATTATTTTCTTTGGATTTATTAAAAACAGAGAATCTCTGGGCTGACATACCAAAGACGCGCTTCGGGCTTTATGAGGCGATGTTCTACAACAAAATAGACGAAGAGACCGTCCAGTGTATGCTTTGTCCCAGGAAATGCACCCTGACAAACGGAACGCGCAGTTTATGCCGTGCCAGAGAGCCGCGGGATGGAAAATTATACAGCGCTGTCTATGGGCTCTTGACAGCAGTCCATATAGACCCTATTGAAAAAAAACCTTTATTTCACGTCCTGCCTGCTTCTAAATCCTTTTCTATAGCCACAGCAGGCTGTAATCTGCGGTGTAAATTCTGCCAGAACTGGCAGATATCCCAGTCAAAACCTGAAGAGGTGGATAATCAGGAACTCTCTCCTAGTGAGGTCGTGGATTTAGCCTTAAAGAATAACTGCAAATCAGTGGCATATACCTATACAGAACCAACCATATTCTTTGAATATATGGTTGATACAGCAAAACTTGCAAAGCAAAAAGGACTAAAAAATCTTTACCATACAGGCGGTTTTATAAATCCTGACCCCTGCAAATATTTAACCCGAATACTTGACGCAGCAAATGTGGACCTAAAGGGTTTTGACCAGAATTATCTTACCGAAACCTGCCAGGAAGAACTCCAGACTGTTCTTACAATGCTTAAGATTTTAAAGGATAACGGTGTTTGGCTTGAGATAACAAATTTAGTTGTTCCTACCTTAAATGATGATGTTACTAAAATAAAAGAAATGGCTGGCTGGATAGCAAAAAACTTGGGACCCGATACTCCAATACACTTCTCAAGATTTTATCCCCAGTATAAACTTAAAAACCTTTATCCAACACCTGTTGAGACATTAGAAGAGATAAGAGAGACCGCCATAAAAGAGGGCCTAAATTTTGTTTATATCGGAAATATTCCAGGGCACAAGGGAGAGCATACCTATTGCCCTAACTGTAAAAAAGCCGTTATCGAGCGTGTAGGATATACTATTCTTAAGAATGAAGTAAAAAACGGAACCTGCGGCTATTGCAATACCCAGATAGCTGGGCTATGGCAATAAAATCCTTTCCAAATTGAAAAAAAGCCTTACCCTATCAATACTGCTCTTAGGTTTTTCCGCTATGGCATCACAAGTGGTATTGGTAAGGGAATTCCTTGTTATCTTCCACGGAAATGAACTCTCAATAGGTATTATCCTTGGCCTATGGCTTATCCTCGGTTCAATCGGCGCCGGAGTATTTGGCTTATTTGTAGATAGAATTAAACACAAAATATTCGTTGTATCAAGCTGCCAGTTTATTTTAAGCCTTCTCTTTCCCTATTCGCTTATCTTAGTTAGATTAATCCGTCCTGTTATAGGCGTGTCTCCTGCCGAAATTATAGGCTTACTTCCAATAGCTATTTCAAGCCTTTTTATCCTCTTATTCCTTTGTATTTTCTATGGTTTTTTATTTACATTAAGTTGCAAGGTATATGAAGAAGAGGTTGCCAAATCTTCTAAAAGCGTTGGGTATGTCTACATACTTGAATCGATAGGAGCAAGTCTGGGCGGTCTTTTAGTAAGTTTAATTCTTATCCGTTATCTAAATTCCTTGAGCATTATGCTTATCCTTTCAGCCTTAAATCTTGTCCTCTCAATTATGCTAACTCTTAATCTAAAAGAAAACCTTCTTAGAAGAAAAATTATTTTAGCAATAAATTTTGTCTTTATTTTATTAATCATACCATTTTTCACCTTAGTAAATAGATTTGATGAAGGTTTGGTCAGGTTTCAGTGGAAGCCGTATAACCTTTTAGATTTTAAAAATTCAATATATGGAAATATTGTTGTGGCAAAAGAGAATGAGCAGATTTCTTTCTTTGATAACGGCCTTCATCTATTCAGCGTTCCGGATGAACTTTCAAGCGAGGAGCAGGCCCATTTTGCAATGCTTATGCATCCAAACCCAAAAAAGATTTTAGTGCTTGGCGGTGGGATAGGAGGGATATTAAAAGAGGTTTTAAAATATAACATAGACAAAATTGATTATGTTGAGTTAGACCCCCTCACGATAAAAATGGCAAAGGCATATTTAAAGGAAGAAGATTTAAAGGTCTTAAAGGATAGCCGCGTTCACATAGAGCATATGGATGCGAGACTTTTTGTCAAAAGGACAAGTGAAAAATATGACTGCGTAATAATAAATGCGCCGGAGCCCTTCACTGCCCAGCTTAACAGATTATATACATCAGAATTTTTCAGGGAACTAAACTCAATCCTCTTAGAGACAGGCATAGTTTCTTTTAGCCTAACTTCATCCGAGAATTATATCGGAAAAGAGCTTCAGGATTTTTTAAGCTGTATCTATAACACCCTACAAGAAGTTTTTCCTGACGTAAAGGTTATACCAGGCGACACCACATATTTTTTAAGTTCAAATAAACAGGGTATTTTAACCTACGACTATAACCTGCTCTCAGAGAGGATAAAGTCAAGGAAGTTAAGCCTAAAGTTTGTGAGGGAATATTACCTCTTTTCAAAGATGTCTCCTGAAAGAGTTTCTTATATAGAGGATAGGCTTAAACAAAAAGGCACAATCCCCTTAAACCTTGACTTTAAACCCATCTGTTATTTCTACGATATAATCCTCTGGACCACATATTTTAACTCGGGCTTTAAAAAGATTCTAAGAGCAACAACTGAATTTAAAATCTGGATTTTCTTTTCTGTATTTGTGGCAGCTTTATTTCTGTTAAGCATCAGGACAAAAAAATCTTTTAACATAAAACCCTATCTTATTTCTGTTATGACCACAGGAACCTCCGAGATAGTATTTCAGATAGTTGTTCTTATCTCATTTCAGGTAATATACGGCTTTGTTTATTATAAACTCGGGCTTATACTTACCTCATTTATGATAGGCCTTGCAATAGGAAGTTTTTTAATCACTAAATACTTAACCGATATAAAAAATGATAGAAGGTTATTTATCTTTATCCAGATAGCAATCTGTATTTATCCGCTTATACTGCCACCTTTGTTTTTGTTGTTATCCAAAACAAAATCACCTCTTTTAGACTGGCTCGGCTCAAACATTATATTTTCATTTCTTCCAATAATAGCGGGATTTATCGGCGGAATTCAGTTTCCGCTTGCAAACAAGATATGCCTAAGGGGACAAGAGGTGGGTAAAACAGCAGGCATTACCTATGGGCTTGACCTGCTCGGTGCCTTTATCGGCTCCTTATTCTCCAGCATCTTTTTAATCCCCATTCTCGGCATAATCAAAACCTGCATCCTTGTATCCTTGTTAAACATAGCCGTACTTATTATACTTTTAACGAATAAACAAGATAAAACTCTTTAACAATTCTAAAAATATGTTATAATTTTTAATCAAAGGTTTAGCAAAGGAGGAATTATGTACACAAGAGATAAAATAGTAAGAATAATTCAAGATAATATGGACGAGATAAAGACTTATGGGGTTAGAAGGCTTGGAATCTTTGGTTCATTTAGCCGTTCTAACCAGCATCATAGTAGCGATATAGATGTTTTGGTGGAATTTCAAGAAGGAAAGAAGGCGTTTGATAATTATATGGAACTGAAGTTCTTTCTGGAAAAACTCTTCAAGCGCAAGGTTGATTTGGTTATCAAGGATGCCTTAAAACCAAGGATAAAACAAAATATACTCAGAGAAATAATGTATGCGTGATTAATAATTCAGAATAATTCAGGATACATTCCACTTTCAAAAGATATTCCAGGGCGCACTGCCCCCTTTTCCCATGAGTTATAAAGTTAGAAATTCTAACTTGACATATTTTCTATCATAGGGTATACTCTTGCTGGAGGTGAATGAAAATGACTATTACAAAGCTTAAGGCAAAAAACCAGCTAACTATACCAAACGCGATAGTGAAGCGGCTACATTTAAGGTCAGATGAACTATTTGCGGTGGACGTGGAAGATAATTACATTAAACTTATTCCGGTTAAGATTGAACCACGCTATAGCGCTAATGAGCTTAAAGCTATTGACCATATTGTTGAGAAAGAGAAGGGTAAAGCCAAAATAGTCAAACCGGGAATGAAATTTTCCAAGCATATCAAAAAGATTACAAGGTAATATGAAGAAGATATTTATCCTTCCATCTTTTGAACGTTCAATTAAAAAGCTTGACCCTTTCCAAAAGAAAAAGCTCACTCGAAGTTTAGAGTAATTTAACCAATTTCTGATTACCGGCAAGGCTCCATGTATCCCCCGTAACCTTAAAAAATCTGAAAAAAATACTTGACAAGATTTTTTTATTTGGTATGATATTGAAAATCAATTTCAAAATATGAAGGATATAAAGAAGGTTTTTGAAGAGTTTTTATCAAGCAAGGGCTTAAAGGAGTCAAGCCAGCGCTTTAAGATACTGGAGATATTTTTAAATACCGAAAAGCACCTAAGCGCAGATGACCTCTACAGGCTTGTAAAGGAAAAATATCCTGAGATAGGTTTTACTACTGTCTACAGGACGCTTAAATTATTCTGTGACTCCGGGCTTGCAAGAGAGGTGGACTTTGGCGACGGCAGAGCGCGCTATGAGCATAACTTTGGACACGAGCATCATGACCACTTAGTATGCGTAAAATGCGGGAGTTTCTTTGAGGTGGTGGACGCAAGGATTGAAAAATTACAGGAGAATCTTGCCAAGAAAGAAAGCTTTATTCCCATAAAGCATAAGATGGATATATTCGGGATATGTAGGAAATGTAGAAGAAAGAGTTAATAGTTATAAGTTATGGGTTATGAGTTACAAGTAGAGAGGGGGCGGAGAAAGTATGATTAAATAGACAAATAAATAAGAGGAAAATTTTTTTAAGGTATAGTTGAAAATGATTTTCAATATCAAATATAGGAGGGGTTAAGGTTATGAAGTTTGGCTGCACAGGTAAAAAACTAAGACAAATATTTATTATTTCACCAATAACGTTACTACTTTGGTATTTTGGGGTTTCTTTAGCTCATGCCCATGAGGGTTACATAACTACTTATAATCATCACATAAGACAAGGCGAACTTGAACTTATGCTGATGAATGATTTTACAAGCCCTTCTGATCCTAAGCGGGAAAACGATGGTCACGAGGATTACTTTTCTCAGATGTTAGAGCTCGAATATGCCCCTACCAATCAGCTTGCATTTGAATTTATGGTAGAAGCATTTGAAGATATAGGAACAGGAGAGGAAAAGCTTACAGGTTTTCGTTATGAGACAAGATATCGTCCATTTAAAGAAGAAATTCCTCTTAACCCCACATTGTATCTTGAGTATGAGGATCTCCATATAAAGACGCGTTACAAAATGGAGGTAAGTGGATGGGTTGACCCGCCTTATGAAGAAGAGGACGAAGAAGAGCCAGACAGAGAAAGGATTCTGGAGAGCCGGTTAATACTGTCTCAGGACTTCGGGCTTTTAAATTTAGCATTTAACTGGATAAATGAAAGCGATTTAAATTCAGGTGAAACCGCATTTGGCTACTCTTTTGGTTTTCTTTATCGCTTACCGCATCATTTGGAAGGAGACCATGCTCACCATAGAGAGAATGAGAAATTTATACGGCCTGTATCTTTGGCTTTTGAGTTCTTAGGAGCGCTGGGGGACACTAAAAAATTTGATATACAGCCATCAAGACAGGAACACTATTTCCAACCAAGCATAACCTTTCATGTTGGAAAAAATTCAATGCTTAATGCCGGATTTGGCATCGGGCTAAGTAAGGCCAGCGACAATATGGTAAGACTTAGCTGGGGATGGATGTTTTAATTTTAACGTATAACTAAAATAAATTTCAATATCAGAAAGGAGAAAGAAGATGAAAAGAAGAATTTGTATAACTATATTTTTTGCTTTGGTGTTTCTTGGTAATATAGCAAAAGCAGATGAGATTTCTAATTTGAAGAAACAGGTACAAGAATTAAGGAATGATTATGAAACAAAAATCCAGAAACTCCAAACACAGATTGATAAATTGAGCAAGAATCAGGAGGAGAAGGTAGCTAAAATAGAAGAAAAAATTGATAAAAAACTCTTAGGCGTTGAATATGTTGGAAGATACGAAGGTCCATTTGGTAAGGGAGGCCTTCTTATTAAGAATCCTTCAGGATTTGGAAATGTAAGCGTGGGTGGCTATGGAAGTATTGAATATGAAAACTTTAAGAATTCTAATTCTACATTTGACCAGGCAAGATTTATTTTAAACTTGGGCGCCCAGCCCCATGAGAGACTTCTTTTTTACAGTGAGTATGAGATTGAACATGGTGGTACCAATTATCCTGGCGGAGATGGAGAGGTAAAGGTAGAACAGGCCTGGATGAGTTATAATATAAATGATTTACTTTCATTAAAAGGTGGAATTGTCTTGGTTCCTTTTGGAAAATTCAACCTTTTACACGATGATGATATCCAGGATTTAACTGAAAGGCCGCTTGTGGCTCGGCGGGTAATTCCCTCTACCTGGACAGATGCGGGTTTTGGCTTCTTAGGTGAATTACCTATCGGCGAAAAGTTAAATTGGAAACTTCTTCCCGATTTTTATCTTAACTACGAGGCATATGTAGTCAATGGCTTAGATGAGGATATCTCTGATACAGGGCTTCGAAACGCCAGAGGCTCAGCAAGCAATGACCTCAATAATAGCAAAGATTTTGTCAGCAGGTTAGGTTTTGGTTTGAACAGGAACTTAGAGGTCGGCTTTACCAGCTATTTTGGTAAATTTGGCCGCTCAGGCAATGCAACCCGAAATGGAAAAGACGATGTATTGGGATTAGGCGCAGACCTTAATTTTAAGCGCGGTCCCTTTGAATTGGTAGGAGACTATGCCTATTTTAATTTTGAGGATGGAGCGCTTGTTGACCACGATAATAACAATTCTACTACCGCAGTTTCTGCTCCAGAATATATGCGAGGGTTCTATATCGAACCTCGATTTCATTTCTGGCCCAAGTTTTTAAATAACACATTCTTAGGTAGGGGTTTTGAAGACCCCAAATTTACCCTGGTTAGCCGCTATGACTGGGTAACCATTGCTGATGATGGCGATACCGGTAGCGGAGATAACGAAGAAAGACGCTTCGTACTCGGTCTGAATTATCGGCCGATTGAGAGCTGGGTTACTAAATTGGAATATCAATGGAACACCTCCGACAATGAAACGTTAGAGCGCGGAGATAATGATGGCGTAATGGCATCAATGGCTATTGGTTTTTAGGCAGTATTTTATGAAAATAATAAAAATAATTTTTACTATTCTAACTACAGGGATATTGTTCCCTGTTTTGGCTTTGGCTGAAGTTTATATAACTGGCGAGGAGGCAACCCGTAAATTATTTCCCGCCATTCAAGAATATAAAATAGAAAATTACAGTATAGATAACCAAGAAGTTAAGGTTTATACGGTTATCAGTGAGCAGAAGATTATCGGCTGGGCAGTTATACTTAATGAGATGGGAAAGGTTAAACCCATTACTTTCTTGGTGGGAATAGATAACAAGAGTAAAATTTTAGGGGTTTATGTATTAGAATTCAGAGACTTATTCGGCTCTGAAATACGGCGCAGGTCTTTTTTAAGACAATTCATTGGTAAAACCATAAAAAACTCATTAACAGTTGGCCGTGATATAGATGCCGTTACAGGAGCTACTATTTCTTCGCGGGCTGCCTCCTCCGCAGTTAGAAAATCACTTAAACTTATAGAGGAAATTCGAAAGAATAACCCAGAACAAGAATAATAATAGGAATACCGTTTTAGTTTAGTTTTTGATATAATTTATAAACTTCAGTTTATTGAGGTTAGGCACTCTACTAACTCTATGGACCCAAAGAACTATTTTAGCTTATATAAGATATGAAGATTGCGATAGTAGGAAGTCCGAATGTGGGTAAGTCGGTTATGTTCAATAACCTGACAAGAAGATATGTAAATGTCTCAAATTATCCCGGGACAACCGTAGAGGTATCAAGGGGAAATGCTAAAATAGGGGATCTGGAGTTTGAGGTAATTGATACTCCGGGGATGTATTCCTTCCTACCTATAACAGAGGAGGAGCGTGTTGCAAGAAGGATACTTTTGGATGAGGCGCCTTCCGCAATACTGCATATCATTGATGCCAAGAATTTAGAGAGGATGCTTCCTTTAACCATGCAATTACTTGAGGCAGGACTGCCTGTTATATTGGTTTTAAATATTATGGATGAGGCAGAGAAATTAGGTATAAAGATTGACTCAAAAACCCTTGAAAAGGAACTCGGAATACCTGTAGTTGAGACTGTGTCTACCACGGGAAGAGGGATGGATATTTTAAAAGGAAGAATAGAAGGCTATGTTAGGAAAAGAAATATTTAAAAGAACAGGTTACGACGACCCAATTGAACTGTTTTTAAGCAGGATTGAGGCATTGCTTAAGGCAGAATATAAAATCACAAAGCGCTCTCTTGGATTATTTTTGCTTCAGGAGGATAGGGAGATACTTGAGCTCGTAAAAGAGAAAGAGAAAAACTTCTCTGATATAAAGGCCATTATTGAGGAAGCAAAGGAGCGCTATAAACAGCCCTTAAATTATATAATCTCAAGGCGAAGACAGGAGGAAGCAAGTTCTTTGGTAAAACATATTTTATCCTATGCCGAAAAGCCCAAAAAAAACTTGATGGGAAAGCTTAGTTATATAACTATGAATCCGATAACAGGGGCGCCTTTACTTTTATTTGTCCTGTATTACGGCTTATATAAATTTGTCGGCGTATTCGGCGCAGGCGTTTTAGTGGATTTTCTTGAGAATAAGGTCTTTGGTGAATATGTAAATCCGTTTATGATAAATTTTGTAAATTCTATTATACCGTGGCAGGTTTTAAGGGACCTTTTTGTGGGAGAATACGGCATAATTACCCTTGGCGCAAGGTATGCAATTGCTATAATTCTTCCTATTGTAGCAACCTTCTTTTTTGCCTTTGCTATAATAGAAGACACAGGCTATCTTCCAAGGCTTGCTATGCTCATAGACAGGCTCTTTAAAAAGATAGGGCTGACAGGCCGTGCCATCATTCCGCTGGTATTAGGCTTTGGATGCGATACAATGGCAACAATGGTAACGAGAACCCTTCCCACAAAGAGAGAGCGGATTATTGCTACCCTGCTTTTGGCGTTAGCCATACCCTGCTCAGCGCAGATGGGTGTGATTCTGGCTTTGATGGAGGGAAGGCCTTTGGCGATGGTTATCTGGTTGGGTGTTATAATTTTAGTTTTTTTAATAGTTGGTTTCCTTGCCTCGAAGATTATGCCGGGCGAACTGCCCACCTTTTATATGGAAATTCCGCCTCTAAGGTTTCCGCAGGTTTCAAATATATTCAAGAAAACATATAGCAGGCTATTCTGGTATTTTACGGAAATACTGCCTTTATTTATATTTGCCTCGCTTCTTATCTGGCTCGGCCAGGTTACAAGGGTTTTTGATGTATTTGTCAAAATCCTGGAGTACCCCGTAGGCTGGATAGGGCTTCCCAAAGAGGCGGCTGTTGCATTTCTATTCGGTTTTTTCAGAAGGGATTATGGCGCTGCAGGGCTTTATGATTTAAAAAAAGTAGGGCTTCTTTCAGGAAATCAGCTTGTGGTTAGCTGTGTGACGCTTACCTTATTTTTGCCCTGTATTGCCCAGTTACTTATGAATATAAAGGAAAGAGGTCTTAAAATGGGTATAGTAATGAGCATATTTATTTTATTATTTTCATTTACAATAGGTTTTATTGTAAATATAGGTTTAAATATCTTTGGAGTTCATTTATAATAAATATATTACAGATGAACAGAAATAAAGTAGCGAGAGAAAATCAATCTCTCTACTCTCTTCTTGCTACTCGCTACTAAGTTTTATAAGGAGGAATAATATATGGAACTTTCTGAAAAGGCAGAGGAGATATTAGAGGCGCTGTGGGTTAATATGGAAGAGGAAGGTAAAAAACCCCTTGATATGGGAGCGTCGAGAGATGAACCAGCTATCAACGAACTTGAAAAAATAGGATTTATAAAGACAGATGGAAATCATATACATCTTCTCGAAAAAGGAAAAGAGAGCGCCCAGGCAGCTATAAGGCGCCACAGGCTTGCAGAGAGGCTTTTAGTAGACATCCTGGATGTAAAGAAAAGGATAATAGATGAGGTAAGTTGCCGCTTTGAGCATTTATTGCATAAGGGATTAGAGGATAATCTATGTATTCTTTTAGGCCATCCGAAGATATGCCCCCATGGAAAATCCATACCTCCGGGAAGGTGTTGCAAGGAAAAAGCCAAAAAAGGTGAATTTAAGGTAGTCTCTCCATTATCTGGGCTTGAGGCAAGGGATAAAGGGGTAGTTGCCTATCTGTATACAAAAGACTCCTCTAAGATGGAAAAACTTATGGCTATAGGAATCTTGCCCGGTATGAATATAACCCTTCTTCAGAAGTTTCCCTCCTATGTGTTCAAAATAGGCGAAAGCCAGTTTGCCATTGATAAGGCATTGGCAAACGATATCTATGTCCGCCTTACAAGAGCCTAATTCCTCCCCCAAAAAGTTTATTGACTAAATTAAATATTAGAACTATAATAGCACTCTACTTTTTTCTCTTAAAGTAAAAGGAGAGAAAACAATTATGAAATTTTCTCACAGGTTACGTATTTCATTGATACTGGGATTATTTTTTATATCGTTAGGGGGTCTTCTCTTACATCTAAGGATTCATCCACCTTTTGAAAATGGGAGGTTTAACGGGGTGCACTCTATTGCCTCAGGTATAGGGATTTTTAGCGTATGCGTGATAAATTTGCTATTTTTCTTTAGGAAAACCACACAGTTGGCTTATCTACTCAATGGATTAACGGTAATCTTCGGAACTATATTTATGGCGCATTTTTCCATAGCCAACATGAAGTTACCCGTCAATATGACAGATATTTTTTTAAGAACAACGCTTGCGGATATAGTTATCCTTTTTTCAAAGTTTTTCATAGGTAAAGCACTTTATGATTTATACCTTGAAGGGATTTAAACCTTGGCGAATAGGTTTCTAAGGAGTTTTAGATTTTTAAATTTGGGCTGGTGGCTTGTGCACTTTATTGGCATAGCTCTTACGTATGCCTTAGGGCATATTTTATGGAAATAAAAAATGTTTAGGCACTTTATGATGTTTAAACCCGGCTGGTGGATTCTCCATATAATGTCAATAATTTTCATATTTTATTTAGGCCATAAAATACATTTTTGAACTATGGACCCCGTTAGAACCTATGTTTATATTAAAAGTAACGGGGTTAAGTTTAATTAAGTTTGTATAATTAATAATGTTATTGGTATATAAAGGGGTCTAACGGGGTGAAAGAGATACGCATACACGGTAGGGGCGGACAGGGCGTAGTGACAGCCGCAGAGATACTGGCAAATGCCGCATTCCTTGACGGGAAATTTTCTCAAGGATTTCCCACATTTGGCAGCGAGCGTATGGGCGCTCCTGTGTACGCCTTTGTAAGAATAGACGATAAAAAAATAAGGATACATTCCAAGGTCTATGAGCCGGATTACATAATAGTGCAGGACCCAACGCTCATAGGAGCAACTGACGTAGGGGCAGGCCTTTCTGAAAAGGGTATAGCCCTTATAAATTCTGAAAAGGAGCCCAACCAGACAGGGCTCAATACAAAGGCGAAGGTTATAACCATACCCGCGGTTAAGATAGCCCTTGAGGTGATGGGAAAACCTATCCCAAACACCGCTCTTTTAGGCGCATTTGTTGCTGCCGCAGACATCGTTAGCCTTAATGCCTTAAAAGAGGCTATAAAGAAACGTTTTCCAGGAGAGATGGGAGAGAAAAATGCCCTTACTGCTGAAAGGGCTTATGAATTTATAAAAAACGGAGGTTTAAAATGATAAAATTAACCCAATTTAAACTGGATGCACCAAATGCGAATAAGGTAACAGTAACAGGAACCTTTAATAACTGGGACCCGGAGAAAACCCCTTTAAAGAAAGACAAAAAAGGCGTATGGACAAAAAGTATTAGACTTCCAAAGGGATGGAATGAATACAAGTTTGTGGTCGACGGCCAGTGGCAGGATGACCCAGGTTGCAGCAATTTTGCCTGCAACAATCTTGGCGGAAGAAACTGTGTAACTGTGATTGAATAATGGAAAAACTCACATTTGCTTTAATATCAAAACCCGGCTCATCAAAGGCAACTAAGACCGGTACCTGGCGGGTATACAAGCCAAAATGGAAACACGAAAAGTGCGTGGGCTGCAGACTCTGCGCTATTGTGTGCCCGGAGGGTTGCGTATCGGGGACAGGGAAGCAAAAGGAATCCACTATGAATGCAGATTTTCTCTATTGCAAGGGCTGTGGTATATGCGCAAAAGAATGCCCGGTTAAGGATATAGAAATGATTATGGAGATTAAATGAAGCCACAACCCAGCACTAATTTCTCAGGGAAGTTTAACCAAAATAGAAAATTAGTGCTGGGTCTAATTCGCAGACGTCCCAAAGTCTCGGGACTACAATTTATGTCACTTACGTTCCATAAATTGTCTGCTCATTAGAGGAGATTAAATGACACTTCAGGTACTCGAAGGTTCAAAAGCAGTTAGCGAGGTTGTAGGTTTGTGTAAGCCGAATGTGATATCCGCCTATCCTATAACGCCCCAGACTCACATTGTGGAATATCTGGCAGAGATGGTGGCAGAGGGCAGGTTAAAGGCAGAATATATTAATGTAGAGAGCGAGCATTCTGCTGCAAGCGCCTGTTTAGGAGCAAGCCTTACTGGTGCGAGGACTTATACCGCCACTACCTCCCAGGGGCTTTTATTAATGCTTGAGGTTTTGTACAATATATCCGGTTTAAGGCTACCTGTGATTTTGACCTGCACAAATAGGGCGATATCCTCTCCTTTAAATATCTGGAATGACCATCAGGATGCTATAACTCTTCGTGATACTGGCTGGATTCAGTTCTTTGCTGAAGATATCCAGGAGGCTGTGGATTTACATATACAGGCATATAAGATCGGCGAGGATAGGCGCGTTATGCTGCCTGTTGTGGTTTCAATGGATGGTTTTTTACTTACGCATACATTCGAGCCCGTAGAGGTTCCAAAACAAGAAGATGTTGACAGGTTCCTCCCCAGATTTAATCCCGAATATTACCTGACCCCGAAAAATCCGCTTACCTTCGGTTCCTTTGCTGAGCCCGATAAATATATGGAGGTGAGGTATGCCTTAAATGAGATTCTGAATAAGTCCAGGTCAGTAATAATTGAGGCAGCAAAGGAGTTTGAGAAGGTATTTGGCAGGTTTAGCGGCGATCTGATAGAGGAATATAACACAAAAGACGCAGAGATAGTTATGGTCGGGATGGGTTCAATAGTGTCCAGTATGAAGGAAGTGGCAGATGAGCTTGGTCAAAAGAACGAAAAGATAGGCGTATTAAAGATAAGAAGTTACAGGCCCTTTCCGGATAAAGAGATAGTAAGTTCGCTTAAGGATAAAAAGATTGTGATAATTTTAGAGAAGGCTATATCTCTCGGCTATGGTTCAATTCTTGCAAATGAGATAAAATCCGCTCTATATAATTTGCCAAATGCGCCAAGGATAAATAGCTTCATAGCAGGCCTTGGTGGAAGGGACATATCAAAGGAAACTATAAAAAAAGTGGTTGAGAGGTCAAAAAAGGAAAAGATAGATTTTGAATTCGTGGATTTGAATAAGGAAATACTTCCGGAGGAATTATCATTATGAGCGAAAATCTGCTTTCCCCGGGGCACACCGCATGCTCTGGTTGCGGAGAGGCCCTGGGTATGAAACTTATATTGAATGCAGCGGGCCCAAATGTGATTGTGGCTAATGCAACAGGGTGCTCAGAAATTTTTACCTCAAGATACCCTGAGTCTGCCTGGGGTGTGCCGTGGGTTCATTCCCTTTTTGAGAATACGGCTGCTGTAGCAAGCGGTATTGAGGCAGCCCTTAAGGCGCTTGGAAGAGAAAACGAGGCGCAGGTTATTGCCCAGGGCGGCGACGGCGGTATGGCGGATATAGGCTTTGGAGCATTGAGCGGAATGTTCGAACGGGGACACAATGTCCTTACAATAACGCTCGACAATGAGGCCTATATGAACTGTCTAAGCACCTCTTCTATGATAATGACTAAAGATGGCCTTAAGCGTATTCTTGATATAAAGGTAGGAGATGAAGTTGCTGCGTTTGAACAAAAGACCCATAACTTGGCATACAAGCGCTGCACAGGTATATTTGATAATGGCATAAAGGATGTTTACGAATTAAAAACGCGATATCATTCCATAAAGGCTACAGCTAATCATCCCTTCTTGGTGCTTAAGAGAAACGGAAGAGGCGGGAAGAATAATTTTATATGGAGGACGTTAGAAGAGATAAGGCCAGCCGATGAAGTAGTTACCTTAAAAATGATACCAGAAGAGAAATCTTATGAGTTCGTTTTTAAAAAGGCAGAAAAGGGCGATTATAAAGTTAATAAGATAAATCCAATTGAAATCCCCAAAAAGAGCAGCCCGGAGATTATGAAATACTTAGGGATATACGTAGGAGATGGATGGACAAGAGAAGAAAAGGCCGAGGTAGGATTTGCCCTACCAGAGGATTCTATAGAAAGAAGGGAATTTCTTAATTTGCATAGTCGATTGTTTAAGAGCAAATTAAGTTTTGGTAAGATATATATCTATATTCCCTCGGTTAACTTGGCAAGATTTATTTCTTCCCTCGGTTTTAAAAAAGGTGCTAAAAATAAAACCATCCCCGATTGGTTATTTACCATTCCTCTTAAAGAAAGAGAGAGTTTCATAGATGGTCTTATGCTTCCTGATGGCTATAAATTTAATGGAAGCTGGCGTTATGTATCTTCAAGTAGTGAACTTCTAAAAAGACTGAAGTCTCTTGCGCAAATTACTGGATTTAGAGTAGGTAAAATTCACTGGCAGAGAGTAGAAAAAGGTAGAAAATGTGTTAAAAGAGAATTATTAAGGGACACAGGTTTTGGTTATATATGTATGAGTAAAAGAAAACAGCCAGATGTTAATAAATGGCCTTCGCAAACAAGATATAGAAATTTTTTAGCTGATACTAAGCATTTTGATACAGAGAAGGTAATAGAGATAAGATATATAGGTAAGGAACCCACCTTGGATTTGAGAGTAGAGGGTGAGCATAATTTTATAGCTGATGGTATAGTCGTGCACAACACAGGAATTCAAAGGAGCGGCCTCACGCCCTTTGATGCGCGCACAACCACAAGCCCGCCGGGCGAGTTATCATGGGGCAATATTACGCCTAAAAAAGATATGCCGCAGATTGCAGTGGCTCATGGCGTTGGCTATGTTGCGACAGCAACAGTAGCATATTTTAAAGACCTTGAGAAGAAGATTAAAAAGGCGCTTACAATAAAGGGGCCAAAGTATATTCAGGTGCTTGTCCCCTGCCCTCTTGGCTGGCAATATGACCCCTCCTTAACCATAAGGGTTTCAAAGCTTGCGGTTGAGACCTGTATTTTCCCCCTCTTCGAGATAGAAAAAGGTAAACTAACAAACGTAGTAAAGATAAGCGCAAAGAAGCCGGTTGAGGAATATCTTAATCTTCAAGGAAGGTATAAACACCTGTTTGCGAAAGAAGAGGGCAAAGAAGAGATAGCAAAGATTCAGGCCATTGCGGATGAGAATGCAAGAAGGTATGGTTTAGTCGAATGAAGACACAGTTTACGGCCCCGAGAAATCCATCGGATTTCCGGGATTAAGTCCCCGAAATCTTCCAGATTTCAGTGGAAACGATAGTGAACGTAAACTGTCTGTCTGAATTTGCCCCCACTGATTCGTTTTGCGAATCCCTCTGCAATTTGAAAAATTGCGAGGACTAAGTCCTGGAAATTCTTCGAATTTCACAGGGCAAAACGGTGGGGGTAATTCGCAGACGCTCCAAAACTTCGGAGCTACAATTTATGTCGCTTATGCTCCATAAATTGTCTGCTCATTAAAGGAGATTTTTACCAAATGGCATATACAATAACAGACGATTGCGTTAAATGCGGGTTGTGCGCAATGGAATGCCCTGCTAAAGCAATATCCGAGACTGACACCAAATATGTAGTTAATCCCACCCTTTGTAACAACTCAGGCAAATGCGCAGAGGTTTGCCCTGTAGGCGCAGCCAAGTCAAGTTAGAAAACCCAACCCAGCATTTCTATTTCAGCATAAATAATGCTATATGAACTTATAATTATCGGAGCAGGTCCTGCCGGCATAACAGCAGCAGTGTATTCAGCGAGAAAGAGGCTAAATTTTTTAATAATCTCCAAGGACATAGGCGGTCAGACTGCCCTCTCCGGCGCCATAGAGAATTACACAGGCTATCAGTTTATAACAGGAGTAGATTTAACCCAGAAGTTTGAAGAGCATATCAAACAATTTGGTGTTGAGTTAAAAGAGGCCGAAGAAGTAACGGATATTAAAAAGGCAAGTGACAATACCTTGGAGGTAATTACAGATACGGAAAAATATGAAACACGGGCAATAATTATTGCTTCTGGCAAGAAGCCAAGGCTTTTAAATGTGCCGGGAGAAATAGAATTTAAAAATAGGGGCGTAACCTATTGCGCCACATGTGACGGCCCATTGTTTTCTAAAATGGATGTGGCTGTGATAGGCGGCGGAAATTCTGCATTAGATGCTACCTTACAACTTATAAAAATAGCGAACAAGATTTATCTCGTAAATATAAATCCCCAAATCACGGGCGATGCCATAATGAGGGAAAAAGCAGAAAGCGCTCCGAATGTTACAGTCCTAAACAGCGCAAAGACCACAAGAGTTTTAGGTGATAAGTTTGTTGAGGCTATTGAGGTAGAAATTGCCGGTCAGAAAAGGGTTTTAAATGTCCGCGGTGTGTTTATTGAGATAGGCTCTATCCCGAGTTGCGATTTTGCTAAAATAGTTGCAAAAAACGAATATGGCGAGATTATAACGGATAAACATAACGCTACGAACATCCCTGGCATATTTGCCGCAGGCGACGTTACAGATGTTCCCGAGAAACAGATAATCATAGCCGCAGGAGAGGGCTCAAAGGCATCTATATCGGTATTTAAATATCTCTACGGCCAAAAAGAGGTATCCTTTTACTGATTTTTATGTTAAAAGAAATCACGGATACAAATTTTAAGGAAGAGGTTTTAGAGAATAAATTATTCTTCCTCCTCTTTTTTAAGTCACCCTGGTGCCCCAATTGCAAAAGGCTCGCACCCCTAATTGAAGAACTTAGCGCTGAATACAGCGGTAAAGTAGATATGGGGCTATATGATGTAATAAACAGCCGTCAAGTCGCTATAGATTATGCAGTCTTAACTGTCCCCACTCTTCTTATATTCAAAGAGGCAAAGCCGATAGAGCAGTTAAATGGGTTTATGTCAAAAGAGGCGCTTAAGGAAAAAATAGATATATTACTAAAGTAGATGAATGAGTTTTTAAATAATTTAAATTTATATTTAACACAGGCTCCATTTTTGGCATATATAGCAGTGTTCTTAGCCGGGCTTATGACCAGTTTTGAACCCTGCATATATACTATGGTTCCTATAACAGTGGCATTTATTGGTTCAAAGGCAGGCGGTTCAAAGTTAAAGGGCTTGATTCTTTCCATTTTTTATGTGCTGGGAATAGCGACTACCTATTCGACGCTCGGCGCCTTTGCCTCCTTAACAGGAAGCCTGTTCGGCGAGATAAGCACAAAGCCTATTGTGTATTTTGTGTTAGGCAATATCTGTATTTTACTGAGTCTGAGTCTTTTTGATGTTTATACAATAAGAATGCCTGCATTTCTGTCGCGGTTAAACCCTCAGGCAAAAACCAGAGGGATTGTATCCATATATCTTCTTGGTATTGTTTCAGGTTTTGTGGCAGGGCCCTGCACCGCTGCTGCATTAGGAGTAATACTTGCCTATGTTGCAACAAAGCAGAATGTTATCTACGGCATCTCACTTTTATTTACCTTCTCGGTGGGTATGGGTTCTATTTTAATAGTAGTAGGCACATTTGCAGGCTTACTTAGCTCGCTTCCAAAGGCAGGTCCATGGATGAACAGGATAAGAAAAATCTTCGGATTTTTCTTAATAGCAATTGCGGAATATCTCTTTATAACTATGGGTAAAAGAATGTTTTAATAGAAAGGAGTTATTATGCTTAAGAAGATTTTGACAGTTATTCTGATATCAGGTATTTCGCTATTAACCTTTACTGGCTCGGCTTATTCAGCGGCAACAGTTGGCTCGAAAGCACCTGAATTTAGTCTCAATGATATAAACGGAAAACAGGTGAACCTTAAGGATTTTGAAGCAAATAAAGCAGTGCTTTTGGTTTTCTGGGCCACCTGGTGCCCTTACTGCGTTCAGGAAATACCCGAGCTTAAAAAGATAAACTCGGAATATAAAAGTAAGGGTCTTGAGATAATAGCAGTGGATATAAAAGAAAATCCTGCTTTGGTATCTAATTTTGCAAAAAAGCAGGGCATAGATTATATAATAGTAATAGATACCGATGGCTCTGTGAGTAGGGGTTATAATGTAGTCGGAATACCTACAAATGTTTTGATAGATAAAAATGGCGTTATTCAGTATAATGCAAATCCAATGCCAAGTGAAAAATTGATTGATAAGGTGATAAAAGAAATTGATAAAAAATAGGTCAAATGAAGACGCAGTTTACGGAACGAACCCATTCGACTTTGCTCAGGGTTCGTCCTGAGTGTAATCGAAGGACGAAGTGAGCGTAAATTGCATGTCTGAATTTGACCCAGCACTAATTTTTTAGAAATGTTTAGCAAAGTAGAAAATTAGTGCTGGGTTTAATTCGCAGACGCTCCGAAGCTTCGGAGCTACAATTTATGTCACTTACGCTCCATAAATTGTCTGCTCATTAAAGGGAGGTGGATAAAATGGGTTGCGGGACCTGCGGACCAAAGCCAAAGAAAAAATCAAAGAAGAAATAAGGGTTTGAATTAGGGAAGAGATTGATACGTTCGACGGTGCCCAAACCCCGCTCTTCAGGGTGGGGAAACAGGCACCGCTCAGTATGGCTTCGACTGAGCTCAGCCGAATGTCCAACCCTGAGCAAATCCCGGGCTTTGGTTCGACTACGGGCGCCATCCCGAGCATAGTCGAGGGATAGCCCGGGAAGCGTCGAATGGGTTGATTCTTCCCTCGCATTTATATTATGATGCTTTGTCAAATAAATAGAAGTATGATTACGGCGATTAAAAAGACCGATTACAGAGATTGAAACATCGTTACTACATCGCTGTAATCTTTTTAAAAATCGCTGTAATCAATGCAATCCTTGTTTTTGTTACATTGCACTATGATAAAGATACTGGGTATATTAGGCAGTCCGCGCATCGGCGGAAATAGCGAGATTTTGTTAAAAGAGGTTCTTTCTCGTTTAAATAACACAAGAATAAAAACAGAGTTAATTAAATTAAGGGATTTGGATATAGCTCCGTGCAATTCCTGCAACGGCTGCTATAAGACAGCCAGATGCGTTATAAAGGATGACATAGGCGGAATTTTTGAAAAGATAGAAGACTCAGATATTATTATTATTGCCTCCCCGGTATTCTTTTTAGGGGTTAGCAGCCAGACGAAGATTCTTATTGACCGCTCACAGCCAAAATGGGTTGAGAAGTATATCCTTAAGAAGACGCTCAAAACACCGAAGAAAAAAAAGGGTATTTTTATTTCGATAAGAGGCGGCAGGGGAAAAGAGGTTTTTGGGTGCGTAGAGAAACCTGTTAAGGCATTCTTCGATGTCCATAATATAAGATATAAAAAGGGGATATTTATTGATGGCATAGATGAAAAGGGAGCCATAAAAAGGGATAAGAAAGCCATTGATATTGCAATAAGGGAAGTGGATGAAATAGTTAATCAATGAAAAAAAATCTCAATATCGCAATAATAGGAAACGGCGTGGCAGGCACAAGGGCAGCCCAGGTAATAAGAGAATTTAGCCCGAAGGCAAGGTTAACCATAATAAGCGATGAAGATACCCCCTTTTACTATAGGCCACAGCTTGTCGATTTTTTAAAAGGAGATATCGCGCAAAAGAAGCTCCTTGCAAAGCCTTTAGATTTTTATACCAAAAATAAGATAAAACTATTAAAAGGAAAAAAGGTGCTCTCTGTCTTTCCCGATAAAAATAAGATACTTCTTTCTCCCGGGGAAAGCATCGCTTATGATAAATTGCTTATTGCCTCCGGTGTCAGGGTAGATACCTTAAGATACGGATTAAATAAAACAGAGAACCTCTTTACTTTAAAGACCTTAAGGGATGCCATGAGGCTTAAAAAAAGACTGCCTTTTCTTAAGGAGATAACTGTATTTGGAGAAAACCTCTTGTCTTTTGAGTTTTTGAGGTTATTGGCTAACCGTTCAGGTTTAAGGGTTAGATACCTGATAAGAAGAAACAGGCTCTGGCCTGAGTTTTTCGATGAAAGACTTTCAAAACTGGTTGAAAGCCTCTTAAGGGATAATAAAATAGAACTTGTCTATAAATTTGAGGTTTCCAAAATCGTAAGAGGGAATGGAAATTTTATTTTAATTTCAAAGAGCGGCAAAAAGCTCAAGGCAACCAGTATTGGCATATTCGAGCCAATTATTCCTAATTTGGATTTCTTAAAAGGCGCAAGAATAAAAACTGGCAGAACGGGAATTTTTATAGACAGAGATTATAAAACCACTGTTAAAAATATATATGCGGCAGGCGATATAGCCATACACAAAGAGTCCTGTTTTGTCAATTCCTGGCAGGGTGCCTGGCGCGATGGCAAGAACGCAGGCCTTAGTATGTTAGGAAAACATATTGCCGATAAAAAGGGCCGTGTCGTATCCTTCAGGATATTTGACAAGCCTTATATCTCGATAGGCTATACCGTATCTCCTTCCAAGCATGGATATGAGGAGATAACAAGTTCCAAGGAAGCAGATTCCTATAAAAAGATAATTCTAAGAAACAACAAGGTTGAGGGCGCGGTTTTCTTCGGAGATATAAAAAACTTTACAAGGATAGAAGAGTTAATCTCAAAAAAGACTCTCTTAAAACAAGATGAATTAGCATTGCTTAGAAAAATATTTGAGTTCTATAAAGAAGAGCAGGAGTTTTATTCGTATAATCTGCTCTGCCCTGTATGCAAGGCAGTCCTTAATTACTCAGATAAGTCAGAAATCGGGCAGATTATGGCCTGCCCGATATGCGGGGTGGAATTAAGGGTTTCCTTGACAGAGGTTTCGCTCGTTAAAAAACTAACAGCGATATAGGAGATTTTAGGTATGGAAAGGGGAAAAATACGAATTGCCATATTAATTGAAGAGGCATATCAAGACCTGGAGGTCTGGTATCCGCTGTTAAGACTAAGGGAAGAGTTTTTTGAGGTAGTGACCGTGGGCACAACTCAAAAATCATACAAGGGCAAATACGGTTATCCGATAGAGACAGATACTGCTATTGATAGAGTTTCTAGTAAAGATTTCGACTGTGTGGTAATACCGGGCGGCTGGGCTCCTGATAAACTGAGGCGTTTTCCAAAGGTAAATAATTTTGTAAGGGATATTTTTAATAAAGGTGGAGTAGTGGCATCTATCTGCCATGGAGGCTCTGTGCTGGTGTCAGCAGGCATATTGAAAGGCCGGACCGTTACCAGTTTTGATGCTATAAAAGATGATATAATAAATACAGGCGCTAACTTTGTTGATAAAGAGGTGGTAGTGGACAATAACCTTATCACCTCAAGAAAACCGGGAGACCTTCCAGCCTTTTTGAGGGAAATAATAAAAAAATTAAAGGGGATTATATAATGAAAAAAAGGAGTGCTTCGACTTCACTCGGCACCTCAACTCGAAGCATCCTGAGCGAGCGAAGCGAGTCGAAGGAAACGATATGAAATCTTTTAAATTTGTTTTAATTTTTGCTTTAATTTGCTTAATGTTCGGCATAAATACAACATTTGCCGAGCAGAGACTAAAGCCTTCAAAAGCGCAGACGGAGTATATCTGCACAAAGTGTAATTATAGGCAGAATTCAGCCGGCAAATGTCCTAAGGACCAGACAGCGCTTTCTGAGGTCGTAACAGAATATGTTTGCGACAGCTGTAATATAACCCAGGAAAAGCCAGGAAATTGCCCTAAATGTGGAAGGTTTCTTAAAGAGGTAAAAAAGGTAGATGATACTGAGGTGCAGGTATATACCTGTAAACACTGCGGAAGAAAACTAACAGTAATAAATCCGTCTGCCAAGTGCGATGTGTGCGGTTGCCAAAAAAAGGCAAGTGAGTGCAAATAAGCTTTTGCAAAAACCTAAGTATATAGGGCTTCACAAAAATCGTTCAGCCCTTGATTACGGCGATTAAAAAGACCGATTACAGAGATTGAAACATCATTGCTAAATCGTTGTAATCTTTTTAAAAATCGCTGTAATCAACAGCCCGAAACAGAATTTTGTGAAGGGCTGAAATAGCATTTTCGGAGGTAATTTTTATGGAACAGTATAGTTCAAAGGTTATGGACTATTTTGCCCATCCCAAAAATGTAGGCGAGATAAAGGATGCTGATGGGATAGGCAACGTTGGAAATCCCGTCTGCGGGGACATAATGAGGCTTTATATTAAGGTAAATAAAAAAGGCATAATCACAAATGCGAAGTTTAAGACCTTTGGTTGCGGCGCTGCAATAGCGACAAGTTCTATGGTCACAGAGATGGTGAAGGGAAAGACCATTGAAGAAGCGCTAAGGATTTCAAACCGGGCAGTGGCAGAGGCGCTCGGCGGACTTCCTAAGATAAAGATGCATTGCTCGGTTCTTGCTGAGGAGGCGCTTCGCTCGGCAATAGATGATTATTATAAAAGGAAGGGACTTTCTTCTCCAATAAAAGAGATAAGTTCTTCGCATGTCCATGAGCCTGAACAGAGCAGGGAGGAAAACAAATAATATGATTAAATATCTTTCAGATGATGAGGCGCTTAAGGTAGCCATGAATCTGGAAAGGGATGGGATAGATTTTTATACCAAGGTAGCCTCATTAACAAGGGATTTTAAGACAAGGGATGTATTTTTGGGACTACTTGAAGATGAAAAAGAGCATTACAGGCGTTTTAAGAAACTTCACGACAGCCTTAAAGATTCTTCTTTAAGAGTTCCAGAGGTAGATGAGGAAGTGTCTGATTATATAAGAGCGCTGGTATCCACAGGGATATTTGATATAGAAGCGGTTTCAAAGGACTCCTTTAAAAAAATTTCGGATGTAGACGCAATTTTAATCGGCATACAAGCCGAGAAGGAATCCATACTTTTTTTCACAGAAGCAGCTAAAAACAGCGAAAATCCAAGAGGCAAAAGGGTATTCACAACTATTCTAAAGGAAGAGAAAAAACACCTTATAAGGCTTAATATGCGTTTAAGATATCTGAAGAGAAAATCAAATGAAACCCAGACTTATGGAACGAAGTGAACATAAGTCTGTTGGTTGAATTTGACCCTTGACATCTTTGATGTCAAGGGTTTAATTCGCAGACGTCCGCCAAAGGACTGTGGCGGATTACAATTTATGTCACGGTGTTCCATAAATTGTCTGCTCATTAAGACAGGAGGTATTGTTGTGGCGGACTTGTTTAAGGCGTCAGAGATTGTAAGAGCGGCTATTCTGATAGAAGAAAATGGGTATAAATTCTATAAAGCAATAGCAAATGAGTCCAGATTTTATGAGTTAAAAGAGCATGCTCTGTTTTTAGCCTCTGAGGAAAAAGCCCATTCAGAGACTTTTAAAAAAATACTGGATAATCTGTCGGAATATGAAATGGCAGAGGCATATCCGGGTGAATACCAGTTGTATTTAAAGGCATTGGCAGATGATAATATATTTATAGCCCCTAAAGACCCCGTAAAGCTTGCGCAGTCCTTTAAAAGTTCCAGAGAAGTGGTTGACTTCGGCATAGGTATTGAAAAAGATTCTATAATATTTTATGAAGGGTTAAAGGAAATGATCCTGAAAAACGAATTAACCGCCATCGAAGAAGTAATCAAACAAGAGAAAAAACATCTCCTAAAACTTCTCCAGATGAAATATGGTCTCTCCTCAAGTTGAAGCAGGCTAATCCCGCTAAATTAAATAAGAACGTCTTTTCTCTGGGCCTTGTCAGCCTGCTTACGGATATTTCCTCTGAGATGATATACCCGATACTGCCGATATTTTTATCAACCACTCTTGGTTTAAATAAGGCATTTATAGGACTGATAGAGGCAGTCGCAGAATCAACCGCAGGCATTTTTAAGTTCTTTTCCGGATTTATATCTGATAAGTTAAAAAAGCGGAAACCCCTGGTGCTTTTGGGTTATTTCCTCTCAGCTGTCTCTAAACCCTTTTTCGCCATTTCAAAATCCGGATATTCTGTTTTATTTATAAGATTTTCCGACAGGCTAGGCAAGGGCATCCGCACATCTCCCAGAGATGCCCTTATAGCAGATTCGGTTTCCAAAGAGGCGCTCGGTAAGGCATTCGGATTTCACAGGGCAATGGATACGCTGGGCGCAGTCATCGGGCCGCTTTTCTGTATTTTATTACTCCAGTTTTTTAAGGATAATTTAAGGATTATCTTTTTGTTTTCAGCCATACCCGCCTTTTTAGCAGTAATAACTATATTATTTGTTATAGAAAAAAAGTCTTATGTAAGAGTGCCCCAAGAGAAAAAATTCTCGCTTAGTTTTAAGGATTTAAACAGTGAATTTAGGATTTTTTTACTGGTTAGTTTTGTTTTTATGCTTGGAAATTCAAGCGATGCGTTTCTGATACTAAGGGCAGAAACCTTAGATATGCCAAAGACTTTGATACCTGCGCTCTGGCTTTTGTTTAACAGCGTGTATTCAATAACCAGTATTCCCAGCGGAATTATTTCCGATAGATTCGGCAGAAAACCGCTTATAATCCTGGGTTTTATTGTATATGCGGTTGTTTATTTAGGATTTGCCCTCATCAGTAAGACGTTGTATCTTTGGTTGCTTTTTGGCGCATACGGAATTTATTATGGATTGACTGATGGCCTTCTGAGGGCATATGTAGCACAGATAGTTCCACCCCATATTCGAGCAAGCGCATACGGCATATTCCACGCCCTGCAGTCTTTTGCCGTATTTGCGGCAAGTCTTATAATGGGATTTGTCTGGCAGTACATCGGCCTAAAATATGCCTTCTTATTTTGTTCCTTTATTTCATTATTCAGCGCCTTCCTCTGGCTCATCTTAAAACCAGCCTCTAACTCTACACAGAGAGCTCTGAAAAACCCTCTTTGACACCGCAAAGACCGCAAAAACCCACAAAGACGCAAAAGAGATTATCGACGAGAAAATTTTTGCGATTTTGCGGACATTTTGTGTTTTAGTGGTGTAAACAGACTTTTTTCAGAAATCGCATTCACAAAGTTGCCTAAAAAATTTTGAAACTTTTTGGGTTTTAACCAGCGGTGTTTTTTTGTTGTTTTCTTAGTATATAATAGTATAATTTAGCAAATGGCGCAGGAATTTTTTATTTTTTTACCCATAAGCCTTAATATAACAAAAAAAAGATGCCTTGTAATAGGTGGTGGTTCAGTTGCCCAAGAGAAGATAAGAAGACTGCTTAAATTCAAAGTGCCAATAACCCTGATTAGCCCAGACATTACAGCAACTTTAAAAAGATTAGCTAAGAAAGGATTAATTGATTTTAAAAGGGCATATTATAAAAAAGGTTTTATAAGAAGAGGGGATATCGTGTTTGCGGCTACCTCTTCTAAAACGCTAAATCGGAGGATTTCAAAAGATGCCGAAGCCAAAGGTATCCTTGTAAACGTGGCAGATTCTAAAGACTATTCTGCCTTTATTATGCCTGCTATATACAAAAGAAGGAACATAACCGTAGCGGTTTCAACCTTAGGCGTATCCCCGGCTCTGGCGAAAAGACTAAGAGATAGAATAAGAGAAAATTGGCCAGAAATAGTGAAAAACTTAAAACGCAAAGTGTAAAATTAAACTGAAAAATGGATATAGTACTTATTGGGACTAACTACAAAAAATCTCCGCTTGCGATAAGGGAAAAACTCTCATTTTCGAAGAAGGCACTCGAGGCTACTTACAGAAGATTTTTAGAAGAGAATATCCTATCTTCTTACGTAATATTATCTACCTGTAACCGCGTGGAGATATACGGAGAGGTTGTTAGTTCTCTTTTAGGCAAATCTTATTTGGAAAAATTCCTGTCAGAATATCTTGGGCATAATGAGATAGATTTATCAAATTATTTGTATTGCCTTGAGAATGAAGCCGCAATCAGGCATTTATGCAGGGTAGTTTCTGGTCTTGATTCCCAGATTTTGGGTGAAAACCAGATATTGGGCCAGGTAAGAGACTCATATTTTTATAGCAAAAATTTCTGGAAGGAGTCAGGCTATCTGGATGAGGTTTTTAATAAGGCTATAGAAATAGGCAAAAGGGTAAGAAAGGATACCAGAATTTCCAGAGGCAATGTTTCTATTGGAACGGTAGCCATAAAGTTGTTGGAAGAAAAACTGGATAGTTTAAATGGTCTGTCTATTCTCATCATAGGCGCCGGCAAGGTAACCCAGCTTCTTGTCAAGTATTTAAAAGAAGAGGGGATTAGGACAGTTCTGATTGCAAATAAGACCTATGAGAAAGCAGTTATGCTGGCAAGACAATTAAATGGCAGGGCAGTGAGGTTTGACAAATTATACGAGGAGTTGCTCAGGGCGGATATAGTAATCAGTTCAACCTCCAGCCCTCATGTGATACTGAAGGAAATAGGTCTAAGAGAAACTATGGCTCTTCGCCAGACACCTCTTTTTATTCTGGACCTCGCTGTTCCGAGGGATGTAGAGGAGTCTATCAGAACATTGCCCAATATAACTCTTTATAATATTGATGATTTAGCCTGTGCTGTAGAGGCTAATCTAAATAAAAGAGAAAAAGAAATACCTTCAGTAGAATCTATTATAGATGACGAACTAAATAGATTTCTAAAAAATTTATGGAACGAAGACGCATTGTTGTCGGTTCAAGGTCAAGCATCCTTGCCTTAAAACAGACAAGAGAGATAATCGAGAGACTCACTAGAATATCGCCCGCCTATAGATTTGAAATCAAAGAAATAAATACGAAGGCAGATATATTCAAAGACCTCTCAATAGCTACATTTAACTCTGTGGGCATATTTACAAAAGAACTTAATAACGCCCTTATTAAAAAAGAGATAGATATGGCAATGCATAGTATGAAGGATTTACCTGCGTCTCTTCCTCGAGGTTTAGACATAAGCTGCGTGCCTGAAAGGCTATTCCCCTTTGATGCGCTTATATCAAAAAATTCTCTTAAACTTAAAGAACTCCCCAGGGGCGCAAAGGTCGGGACATCAAGCCCAAGAAGGAAAGCCTTTGTTCTAAATTTAAGAGATGACCTAAATGTAGTGCCTATAAGGGGCAATATAGATACAAGGCTGAAGAAACTGGATAATGGAGATTTTGACGGTATTATCTTAGCGCAGGCGGCATTAAATCGCTTAGGTCTTGAGCGCAGGATATCAGAGGTTTTTAAAAACGGAGATTTTCTTCCTCAGGCAGGCCAGGGCGCTCTGGCTGTGGTAACAAGAAAAGAAGATATTATACCTAAAGAGATTCTCAAACCGCTTAATCATAAGGATTCTTATAGAGAGGTTATGGCAGAAAGAGAGTTTCTGAGTGAGTTGGGAGGAGGTTGTCAATTACCGGTTGGTATTTTAGCTAAGATAAAAGGGAATATCATAGAAATTATGGCTACAATTTTAACTACTGATGGCAAAAAGAAGGTTTATAAAAATATTCAGGGCAAAGCCCCTGATGCATTAACGTTAGCAAGAAATCTTGCCAGAGAATTTAAGAAAGAGGGTATAATTTGACAATAGAAAAAGGAAGGGTTTATTTAGTCGGCGCAGGGCCCGGAAACCAGGATTTGATAACCGTAAGAGGCCTTGAGATTTTAAGGCAGGCGGATACTGTTATTTACGATTACCTTGTGGATAAGCACCTATTGAGCGTGGTAAAAAAAGGCGCCGAGTTAATCTGCTGCGATAAATTGGGTAAATCAAGACATGCAGATGGTTTTCTTATTCACCAGGAGAGGATAAACAACCTTATGGTGAAAAAGGCAAAGGACTCAAAAGTAGTTGTCAGGCTTAAAAACGGCGACCCATCTATATTCTCCAGGCTTTCGCAGGAGTTGGACGCACTGATTACAAATAGAATAGAATTTGGAATCATACCTGGAGTTACAGCAGCAAGCGCCGCCTCCTGCTTAAGCGGAATTCCATTGACTGACCGCAAATTTGCCTCAAGCTGTGTCTTTGTCACCGGCCACGAAGACCCTAAAAAGAAGGTTAGTTCGCTTGATTGGGAAGGTATTGCTAAATGCGGCACAATAGTGCTTTATATGGCTGTGGAGAATTTAGCCTTTATAGCAGAACGATTACTTAAGGCAAAAAAGTCTCCCAATACACCCTGTGCCATAATTCAGGATGTGGCTTTAACTATTCAGAAGATTTTGCTTTGCACCTTAAAGGATATTGCAACAAAGGCGCAAAAAGAGAAGATTAGACCACCAGCAATAATTATTATAGGCGAGGTAGTAAAATTTGAAAGAAGGTTTAACTGGTTTAAGAGACCGCCTCTTTTTAATAAAAGGATTCTTATAACAAGGCCGAAGGAACAGGCAGAAGAATTTGCAGCGCTTCTTGAAAGATGCGGAGCAACTACTTATATATTGCCAACAGTTGAGGTAAAGAATATAGACCCTAAGAAACTGGATGAGCGTATAAACAGTATAAATTCCTACGATTGGGTTATATTTTTAAGCCAGAACGGAGTAAGGGTATTTTTTGAAAGGCTAAGAGCGCTGGATAAGGATATAAGAGTTCTTAGTGGAATAAGATTCTGCGCAATCGGGTCAAAAACTAAAGAGGCGATCGAGAATTTCGGCATAAAGACAGAGGTTATACCAAAAGAATTCTGCAAAGAAGGTATTCTAAATGTATTTAAAAAAATGGATATCTTAAGGAAAAGGATATTAGTAGTCTGCTCAAATCTTTCAGATAACACCCTGATAAAGGGTCTTAAAAACTTGGGAGCAACTGTCGATTACGTATATGGATATATTACAACCCATACAAAAAAGAATGCAGAAAAGATAAAAAGATTACTGGATGAGAAACGTATTGACCTTGTAACCTTTACGAGCCCTTCATGTGTCAAGGGATTTATGGATGGATTTAAGAAAACTGCAGAAAAAAGAAGGCTTAATGGCATAGATTTTGCTGTTATAGGGCCTGTTACAGGTGCCGCCTTAGCCCATTATGGTATAAAGGCAGATATCCAGCCCAAAGATTATACGATAGAATCGCTGACAAAGGAGATAGTAAATTATTATAGGAGGGATGGAGGTCAAATGAAACCCGAACTTACGGAACACAAGTGAACGTAAGTTCGTTGGCTGAATTTGACCCTTGACATCTTCAATGTCAAGGGTCAAATTCGCAGACGCTTCGCTATAACTTATGTCGCTCCACTCCATAATTTATCTGCTCATTGAAGGAGGTTAAATATGGATAAGCAGGTCAAGGTATACTCAACCACTACTTGCCCTTATTGCAGGATGGCAAAACAATTTCTCAGGGAAAATGATATCGAATTTGAGGATATTGATGTGTCAAGCGACCAGCAAGCAGCAAGGGAGATGGTTGATAAGTCTGGTCAAATGGGCGTACCTGTGCTTGACATCGATGGCCAGATTATAATAGGTTTTGACAAAGAAGAGATTAAAAAAGCCCTGAATATTCTTTAATGTTAATCTATTGTAGCGATATATGAGGGTGCTAATAAGACCGGCTTATAAGAGAGTTTTGCCTTTTTTAAATTCTCCAATCCCGAATCATCCAGCGTGTTAATAAATTTAAAATTCCTGTATTCTTTACAGAATTCCCTGAAGATAAATTGAGAAAGGCCCTTAACAGCGGGATCAGCGATTTCAAACAAGACACAAAAAACCTCTTCATTCAGTTTAAAACCGAAGGTATAGGCTTTTATATTGTTTCCGATTCTGATTATCCTGCCCACTAAATCAAGCCTTCCGTAGTTATTCATAACGCATTTATGGGCTAAAAAACTGTCTTCTGCAAGGGCTTTAAAGAAGGGATCCTTAAATTTATCCAAACGCTTGTTTTGCCATTTCTGATAGAGCATTAAACACTCATTTTTATAGCTTACCCTAAAATCTTCATAAGTGTATCTGTTATTTTTTACAAAATAATTACAGGCAGAGCGTTTTCCCTTAAAAAAATTCCCTTTTAGTTGTATCAATGCTTTAGTGTCATAGATATATTCGTATCCCTTTAGCGATATTTTGTATTCAAGGGACTTATAAAGCATGGTTTTATCTTTCTCTATATTTTCTATACGGGTAATTTTATTATTTGTATTATGAGACTTCATAAAATCAAAAGCCCATTTTATAGCATTTCCCATATCGCCCTTTCCTAAAGGAGGAACAGGCATAAAGAGATTTGAATTATGTTTAGCAAATATATAAATAATACCTTCGAATACATACCAATAGAAATCAAAAAAATCTTTCCATATATAGATATCTATAAAAGAATAATTAGATAACAGATGTTTTGAGTTACTAAAGAAATGCTTAAGATTTTTTGAATCCCCAATGGTTAACTTGTTTAATCCCTCGCAGAAATCCCCGGGTCTTGGTTCGGCTGCGCTCACCATTCCCTCGAACCATCCCGCCTCGGCACCGAGTGCCATGCGTTCTATTGCCTCGGCACGAGGCGAGCGAAGTCGAGGGATTAGCCCGAGCGATGAATGACATATTGCTTTTCTGCTCGGGAGGGAGCCTCTGACTAAAGTCTGAGGGAGCTCCGCTCTAACTCTTTTTTCTGTAAGCATTTAGATATTCGGTTAGTTCATCCAGTTTTCCCAGAAAGACCACGCCCGCTTTAAAATTTCCGATAAATTTTTTATTGCTTACGATTATCTGTAGCATCCCTTTATCAGAAAAGACCTTTTTAAGATAGGCTATATGGTGTGTAAACAGTTCGCTTTTCATATTTTCTTTTACGAAGGGACAATTAATATCAGCGTATAGAAAAACTTCTCTATCCTTCTGCGTGAGAAAAAATGGGTATAGCCGGCAATCAAAAGGCCTTATTCTATAAATAGAACATTTATTTTTATCAAAGTTAAAATATGGACATATATACATATCCTTATGCTTTATCAATTTAATAAATGCGCCTTTTCGTATTTGGGAGATTTGAAAAGCCTGTTTTTTTAATTTTGCCGTATCTTCTCTTAGAAAATAAGGCCTCATAACAGAGAGTTTATCCAGAAATCTACAGCATATGTCACAGCTTAGACAGTAGCCTTTTGGTATTATTTGTTTGATATGAAGCAATCCTGTGTTTTTATTTGACATTTTGATATGTGTTAACTCCTTAAGTAATTTTATAATGGAATAAGCACCTTGACAATAGATAAAACCTATGATAAAAATTGACAAAAAGGAGCATACCAATGGAACAGCTTAAAGAGGCAAAGATATTTTCTCTTGTTTTGATACCTATGCTTAGCCAATATGTAGTTACGTTGGAAGAGTTAGGCGGAATCAGGCTTGTTCCGATATGGATAGGCGTGAATGAGGGTAACGCTATAATGCTTAAGCTTCAGAACGAACAGTTGCCCCGTCCGATGACGCATGACCTATTGGTCAACATACTAACTAACTCCGGCTTAAAGATAGATAGAATTGTAATATCGGATCTAAGAGAGGATACCTACTACGCAGTTATCCATATGATTAAAAATGGACAAAAACTTGAGATTGACTCAAGACCTTCTGATGCTTTGGCGATAGCAGTAAGAGTAAATTCACCCGTATTTATTGATGATAAAGTATTCCAGAAGTGCCCTCTTATCAAGAAGCCGATAACGGACCAAGAAGTAGAGGAATTTAAAAGAGATATTCAAAAGCTCAAGCCCGAGGATTTTTTCAAAGACATAAAATAGCGAATAGATCCTTTGCGGTCAAAAAATCAACACCTAATATCATCATTTCCTTCACAAAAATCTCCGAAGGTTTACCTATTACATATCTTTCAGCAATAATTCCTGTTTTTAATTAAAAAGAGAGTATCGATTGAAATAGTAGGAAAAATCCTGAAATTGAAAAGGAGATCATAAGAGTTCCTATAGGATATAAAGACAGGGCATATCGCAACGGCAAAAAAATTACATAGATTAATGCCATAGAAACCTTATAGGTAATATTTAAGAATAGGTTCAAGATTTAGATGTAAACCTTTTATTTATGAAACTCGCAATTATAAAAAATGTAATTGTAAAACATTTGGCAATGAGTTATAATAAATGCCAATACGTCAATCAATAAGCTTTGCCATCTAATTGAAGGGATGAAAAACAAAAATGTTTCTTATAAAAGCACATTAAAAAAATCATCAAAATTATGTGTATTTTGCAAGGATAAGGTATAAAATAGATAAAAAAAGGCAGAAATAAATTTAAAGGAAGTTATGTCGAATCGAACATATATAGTTACAAATATCTGTATTTTCTTCTTACTATCTATAAACACTTTTTCTTTTGCCCAAGAAACTGCTGTCAATACCGTATCTACCGAGACAGTCCTCAAAGGCATGGAAAAAAGAAAACAGAAAGCCCTGCAGTCAGGCGATGAGGAAAAAGCAGAAGGCATTGATGCAATGATAAAAGATCTTAAGGCAGGTAAGATTACGCCAGAAGAGGTTATGAAACAAAGGCAAGAAAAAGAGGCCTTTAAGCCGGACACCGAGACAGTCCTCAAAGGTCTGGAAAAAAGAAAACAGAAAGCCCTGCAGTCAGGCGATGAGGAAAAAGCAGAAGG
>CAZDNS010000002.1:46821-63077 GCA_964506845.1 uncultured Planctomycetia bacterium
CTTAAGGCAGGTAAGATTACGCCAGAAGAGGTTATGAAACAAAGGCAAGAAAAAGTACTTTTAAACCTCCTCAGGCAACTATTATCAAAGGTCTGGAAAAAAGAAAACAGAAAGCCCAATAATAAAGTAACAGGTGATAGATAGTAGCAATAAAAAGATGTCAGAAAAAATTAGAAATAAAATTTTAATTAGACCCCAAATAGTTATGTATTCAGTCATTTTCTTCTTACTATCTATAAACACTTTTTCTTTTGCCCAAGAAACTGCTGTCAATACCGTATCTACCGAGACAGTCCTCAAAGGCATGGAAAAAAGAAAACAGAAAGCCCTGCAGTCAGGCGATGAGGAAAAAGCAGAAGGCATTGATGCAATGATAAAAGATCTTAAGGCAGGTAAGATTACGCCAGAAGAGGTTATGAAACAAAGGGAATCAAAAAGTGGCTATCAACCAAAACCTGAAGATATGATTAAAAGTTTGGAAAAAGAAAAACAAAATGCTTTACAATCAGGCGATAAAGCAAAAGCAGAAGCCATTGATGCAATGATAAATGATTTTAAGGCAGGCAAAATTACAACGGAAGAAGTTATTAAGAAGAAAGAAACAGCAAGTGCTTATCAACCTAAACACGAAGATATCCTTATAGGATTAGAAAAAGAAAAACAAAATGCTTTACAATCAGGCGATAAAGCAAAAGCAGAAGCCATTGATGCAATGATAAATGATTTTAAGGCAGGCAAAATTACAACGGAAGAAGTTATCAAGAAGGCCAAAACAACCAAAGATGTTATTGCTTCAGAGGTTATCATAGGGTATTTAAAAAGAACAAAGGAAGAGATATTGATTTCTGGAGATATTAAGGATGCCGATGAAATAGATAGTGTTATAGAAGATTTCGAATCTGAAAAAATGGATTTTGAAAAATTATACGCCATATATAGTATTTTAGAAGAACGTCACATAAAAAATAATAAAAAATTTTAGACAAATTTCATAGTAATTTATTAAGGGTAAGTTTTTTTATCTTTGTAGTATTTTATAATATTGTTAATATTAGTAAAAATATTTTCACAAAATATACTTTTAAGTATATTTTCTAAGTTTATCAATAAATTAATTTTCTAAATATCCTCATAATCCTTTCTTTTTTAAGTCTAAAATGAAGATTTTATTTATCCAAGACAATGCACTTAATGAATCTCTCGCGCTTACAGAACTTTCAGCATTTTTAAAAGCAAAAGGGCATATCTGCGGTCTTTTAATAACAAAAAAAACAAGGCAAATCTTTAATAAAATTAGAAATTTCACGCCCGATCTTTTAATCTTCCCTTGTTCATTAGGTGGACATAGCCTATGGGTGTTAGAAAAGGCGCAAGCGATAAAAAAGAAAAAGGTCAAAATACCAATTGTTTTGGGAGGAATTTATCCGACACTTTTTCCGGATATAATTTTAAATAACAGCATAGATATTATATGTTTAGGAGAAGCTGAACTGCCAATATCAGAACTTGCATACAAATTAGAGAAGAAAGAAGATATTAGATATATACAAAGTTTGTGGGTAAAAGAAAATGGGAAAGTATATAAAAATGGCGTTGATAGTTTAATACAGAATCTCGACTCTTTACCTCTCCCAGATAGAGAATTGTATTACAGAAATAGATTTATAAGAAACCTGCCAATAAAACGCTTTATAACTGGTCGTGGTTGTATTCATAGCTGTTCTTTCTGTTTTAACCCATTGCTTATGGAAAGATATGGGAAAAATAGAAACTATGTAAGATATAAAAGTGTTGATAGAGTAATTTCTGAGATAGAATATATAAAACGTAGATACCCCCTAAGATTTGTGCATTTCTCAGATGATATTTTTGGTAACGATAGACAATGGTTATTTGAGTTTGCAGAGACGTATAAAAAAAATATATCTCTCCCCTTTTCCTGCAATATGGGGGTTGACTTGATAGATGAAGAAAGAATAATGTTCTTAAAAAAAGCCGCCTGCAATAATATAGTAATTGGTATTGAGTCCGGAAATGAAAAATTAAGAAGAACTATTCTAAATAAAGATATAACAAATGGTCAAATTATAAAAGCCGCAGCTTTAATTAAAAAATTTGGAATAAGATTAACCACATTTAATATGATAGGTCTACCGGGGGAAACTATTGAAAATATTTTTGAAACAGTAGCATTGAATCAAAAGATAAAATCTGATTTTCAAAGATTAAAAATAATTTTTCCTTATCCTTTTTCTAAACTTTCAAAAATTAGCCTGGAATACGGTTATCTTAACCATGCATTTTTTGAGAATAAAAATTTAAATGAAAATTTATTAAAATGTACAAAACGACCAAGGATATATTTTAAATCAAAGGAGAAAATGCAGATTGAAAATCTTTATTTCTTTTTCGCTCTTTGCATAAAATTTCCCGCTGTAATTCCATTCATAAAAAAGGTTATAAACTTACCGTTGACTTTTTTGTTTACCCTGTTAGATTTATTAAATCCTTATTTTGAAAAAAAAATCTTTGAAATAGACTGGCTAAGCGGATTTAGATATTTCTTTCGTGTGGGAAATCCTTCAAAACGAACAACGAATTTCCATAGTTTAATCTGAAAAATAACGATAATGAATAAATATGGGTTTATAGGATTTATTTTAGTCATACTGTCGTTACTCGCTATTAAATATAATATTCTTTGCCTGAAAATGTCTCTTTTTCCGCTTTTGGGATGGGGATTTATATTTCTTATTGATAATATTGTATTTGTTCTCACAAAAAATTCACTAATTGTAAATAGAAGAAAAGAATTTTTTCTATCTATTCCGGTTTCTGTAATTTTCTGGTCTTTATTTGAATTTTACAATATAATTCATAAGCGATGGGGTTATGAGGGGTTTCCGAGTAATCTATTTGTAGTGATATTTGGATTTATAATATCCAACAGTATTTTGCTGCCAAGTTTTTTGGAGGCGGTGGACCTACTTAAGGTAAATGGGATATTTAGAAAGTTAAAGATGAAGGAGGTTGAAATTTTTAAAGCCCAACTTTATATACTTATGTTTATTGGGATAGTTAGTTTAGCCATAGTTTTTTTATTCCTAAAAAAATTTTTTCTGATAGAGATTATCTGGATTGGTACAATATTTTTTATAGATCCCATTAACTATTTTCTTTCCGGTAGAACATTAATAAGAAATATTGAGCTTGGCAACGTAGGGAATTTACTATCGTTAATAGTGGGGGGCTATTTAACAGGCGTTCTGTGGGGAGGATGTAATTTTTGGGCTGCTACAAGGATAGTTTATTTTTATCCAAAAGAGGTTGTACCTCATTTATTCGGTGCCCCAATGACCCATTATTTAGCAGATATACTTTTTAATATAAATTGTTTTGTAGTTTTTAATTTTGTGCTGATTCTTTTTAAAATTAAACCAAATGACAATTTAACTAGAGATTTACAATTTTCTAGTTAAAAGCGTGACTGAATTTAAAAAAGTCTATTTAAATTACAATCTCAGTTTTTATATATAATCTTTAAGGACTTACTTTGAATTAGTAAAGATATAAGACTAAATCATGAAAAAGATTATATTTGTAAGACCACCACGCTATATGTGGCCCGTGATCAATGAATCAGATAATTTTCTTCTTCCTCTATCATATCCCTGCCTGGCAAGCGTTCTAAGAAAAAATATAAAGGATTTAGAGGTTAAGATAGTAGACTGTCTTCCGCTTAAGATAGGCTGGAAGACACTTACTAAAATTTTATACGATGAAAAACCAGACTTCGTTGGCGTGGGCGAAGAGGCGCTCTATCATCATGAATCGGTTAAGGTTTTAAAGATTGCTAAAGAAATAAATCCTGAAACTGTAACAATTACCGGCGGCCACTTCTTCTCTAATATGATTGAATATAGTTTAAATGATCACCCCGTTGACTTTATTGTTAAATATGAGGGTGAATATACTCTCTTAGAGTTAATACAGGCTTTATTAAACGGTGGCGATGTTTCAAAAGTAAAAGGAATAGCATTTAAAAGGAACGGAGGGATATTTCAAACTCCTGCAAGAGCTTTGATTGAAAATTTAGATGAGCTTCCGATGGCGGCATATGATTTGATGCCTATGGGTAAATATTCACCCTTTGGTTATCTCTGGCCACAGAGCGCTACTATTGAGCACTCAAGGGGTTGTATTGATAAATGTAAATTTTGCTCTCTCTGGACACTCTGGGGAGAACATAATGATTCAGACAATCCTTTGGATGTAAAGCCAAGATATAGGACAAAATCAGTGGAGCGTAGTATTGAAGAAGTGGAATTACTATATAAGAAATATAACAGGAGATATTTACTCTGGGCAGACCCCACTTGGAATGTAGACCCAAAATGGAATGATAAATTCTGCGATGAATTGCTAAAAAGAAAATTTAAAGGCCTCTACTGGTGGGCATTTTTAAGGGCCGATTATATAGTAAGAGATGAAAAATTTGGAATCTTAGAAAAGATGGTTAGAGCAGGGCTTATTCATCCTTTAATAGGTATAGAAAGGGTGGAGGAGGAGGATCTTAAATGGGTGGGTAAAACCGGCTATTCAAGAGACCTTACAAAGGAGGCATATGAAATATTTAGAAAAAGATATCCAAGAGTATTCAGACAGGGAACTATTTTAACTTGTATCCGAACCGAGACAAAAGAATCAATGAATAACCTTTTAAAATATGCGATAGAGTTAAAAGTTGACTATCCTGCGTTTCATCCGGTTGCGCCTGTTCCTGGCACGCTACTTTACGAAGAAGCAAAGATTAAAAATTGGCTAGAAATATCAGATTTTAAAAATTACGATTGGTATACTCCTATAATGTCTTCTGAAACTCTCGCCAGAGAGGAAATGGCGCGGTTAAACATAGAGTTAAATAAGAAGTTTATTCTATTTAGACCTCATTGGGCTATAAAAGGACTTCTTTCTCCCAGCAAGCATAGAAGAGGGCTTTACTGGTGGTTCTTCAGGGTTACGCTTAAAATGTTGCTATTGGATATAAGAGATTTTATATTAAGAAAAAGAAACTTTGAAGGCATAACAGGTTTTATGCATCTCAGAAAACCTGGGTGGTATGATATTTAAATTTCCTCGCAACATTTAGATTTAATTGCAGCTTTATTTAGGAATAAAAGTGTATAAAAAAAATAAACAAAATAAAAGGATATTTAAAAAAAGTTTTTATTTTTTGTTAATACTTTCAGTTATATTTCTACCTTTGTTTGTTAATACTTTTGTTAGAGAATATAGATTTTATCGATTTGATAAGATTCCATTTATGGAATTGTATAAGGGTAAAACTGTGACTATCTCTGGCGAGGTTATTTTTAAAGACTATAAAGCAGGACCAATTCTTGTAATGGCGCATAATAAATATAGGAAAGATTTACCCCCACTCGTAACCGTGAAAGAAATTGATAAGCCAGGAAAATATTCTATAAAAATTGCAAATAATATCGGCAATTTATTTATAGATGCTGCAAATTTAGGAGAAAATTGGCGCGCCTCAGACATTCCTTCAGTTTCTTATGGATGTTATGAAAATAGTCCCTTACTTGTAGGTTCTTCTGACATTGACAATATAAATATATATTTAAAAGAAATTCATAGGCCTATAATGGAAACTTACAAAGGACCGACAATAACCATCTCAGGAGAAATCGCCTTTAAAGATTATAAAAAAGGAAATATATTTATATTTGTATCACCATATAAAGCAGAAAACAAATTCTCAAAAATTAGCATTAAAAAAATTTCTTCTCCAGGAAGATATGAAATCGCTATTCCTGAGAATATAGGGGAGGTTGACATAGAAGCTATAAATGCGGCAGAAGGAATTGTAGAACCATTTCAACTAAGTTATTCCAAACCCAATAGTTTTATTTCCGCAGGACTTTATAGTGGTAACCCCCTCAAGGTAGGTTCGTCTGATATATCTCATGTGAATATAACCTTATATCCAGCAGGCAGGGGCCCTATTATGGATAGTTATGAAGGTCCTACTGTAGAGATATCGGGTGAGGTTAAATACAAAGAATATTCCTTAGGCAAAATACTTATCTTAGCACGAACCCATTCTAATCCAGAAAAACCCCCCGATATAGCTGTATTAGAACTTCTCTCTCCGGGAAAATTTAAATTAAAAGTTCCAAAGAACATAGGTGCCCTTTATATAGATGCTGTAAATGTAAAAGAAGAATGGAGAAGAGGATCCGCTGCAGGAGGGACGATTTCCCCTTCAGGTTCTTATCCCAAGAACCCCCTCAAGGTAGGTTCGTCTGATATATCTCATGTGAATATAACCTTATATCCAGCAGGCAGGGGCCCTATTATGGATAGTTATGAAGGTCCTACTGTAGAGATATCGGGTGAGGTTAAATACAAAGAATATTCCTTAGGCAAAATACTTATCTTAGCACGAACCCATTCTAATCCAGAAAAACCCCCCGATATAGCTGTATTAGAACTTCTCTCTCCGGGAAAATTTAAATTAAAAGTTCCAAAGAACATAGGTGCCCTTTATATAGATGCTGTAAATGTAAAAGAAGAATGGAGAAGAGGATCCGCTGCAGGAGGGACGATTTCCCCTTCAGGTTCTTATCCCAAGAACCCCCTCAAGGTAGGTTCAAACGACATTGCTGGTATTAAGATAGCACTTAAAAAATCCACACGTTAGAACTAAGAATTAAAAAAAAGTTTTTGTTAGCATAAGTGATATTTAATCGTCATAATACACAAGTTTCATCCGGGATTTTTGTTATTTTAGGAATTATTTCTGTTGGATTTTTGTTTCTTCTCTGGCATATATCCGAACCCATAAGAGCTATACGCATAGATACCTCTGTGCTGTATAATATAGACGATATACTGCATTACTATTTTATAAGACTTTCTACCTCTGAACCCAGTATATTCCTAAGCCCTTATTCAAAACCTTTGTATACCCTTATGGCAACTCTATTCTTCTCTTTTATTCCAATTGGTATGTTATCCATACGAATAATGAATATCGCTTTTTCAATAGCGACACTATATACACTATATCTATTGACAAAAAAAATAGGTTTTAATGAATTCTTATCTATTCTAACTATCTTGATTGTTTTGGCTTTTCCAATATATTCTGTAGTTACCGTTTCTACGCTTGATGAAATAATTTTTACCTTTTTCTTCCTGCTATCCATTTATCTATTTTATTGTCAGAGATATAGATCCATTGTCTTGATAACTTCTTTGTTGCCGTTAATTAGGCAGGAGGGTTTGTTATATTTAGTAATTTTTGCTTTTTTATTATTAAAAAGTCCCTTAAAACAAAAATTTCTTTTACCGTTTCTTTTTTTTCCATTGATATTATGGACAACTTTAAATTGCTTGTTATTAAAACATCCCTTAATATATACCCCATTCTATATGGGCTTACTTTTCCCTTTTGGCCCACCAGTTACTTCAATAATGAAGATATTTGAATTTAGAATAGTTATTTTTTTGTTTTATTTTTTTCTAACCGTATTATTTTCTATTAGCTTTATATTAAGAATGCATAAAAAAAAATATTCTATTCTTTTTTTTAGCCTCCTGCCTCCGTCTATGATAATCGTAAGTATTTATATTATGACGTTTTTAACAACAGGTAATATCTGGGGAGAGGCAAGAATTTTTACTCCCATTATTCCGCTTGTATCATTATTCGTAGTGGATTCTATTAGAATCTTATTAGCAGAAAAATTTGACAAAAATCTTATGCTGAAGAATGCCCTACTTGCTTTTTTTATACTAATGTTAGTTGCATACAGTAACTATACCCAGTTTTATAAAAAATTTGACAGCACAAAAGAAATATTTATCTTAGAAAAAAGTAGGGAATTAAAAGAAGCGGCTAAATTCTTAAATGATTATTCTGCTAAAAATTATATAACTGAAATATATGTACCTTGCCCCCTGGCGGTAGAAAAAGATATTTTATCTGTCATAATGCATTTATCGAGTCATTTTAGATATTTTCTTTTGTTCGGCCATTCTGAAGCATACAACGTATTAGACAATAGGTACTTTTTCCCCAAGAAGGTAAGGATTATCTTAGCTAATGATAAAATAGAGAAATTTCGTAATTTTACTTACGCCGTATTAAACAATCCCAGATTAATCAAGAAATTTCCATCAGCGTCAATTTATATTTATTTTCAAGATTAGAATATAATGAATAAAAAAATTGTCTTATTGAATCCATTGGCTTCGCTTGGGGATGGGCATGTTCATTTCGCACGTGACTGTTGTGGAGGAGAGCCGCCCGCCTCTTTGACTTATCCACCATTAGACTTGGCTTATGCAGCATCCTTATTGATGAAACACCATATCGACGTAGAAATTATTGATGCTAATGTCTTACACATAACACACAGTGAAGTTGTTAAAATAGTGAAGGAGAAAAAGCCAGATTTTGTGGAAATTCCCTCTTCATGGGGTAGTTTATCTGATGATATGTCACTTTCGAAGATAATAAAGGAAACCATTCCTTCCACTAAAATTATTATATCGGGTCCAAATGTAACTTATAACCCTCAAATAGCTTTAGATTCAGATTTGATTGATTATGTAATACTTGGAGAATTGGAGCAGCCTCTATTAGATATCGCGAAAGGTTGCATCAACACTAATATAGCCTACAAAGATAAGAGCAATATCTTGATTAAAAACAGAGTTTTGAACAAGGATTTAGATTCTTTGCCATTTCCCGCCCGCTCACTTCTGCCTAAAAATAGGTATTTTTCTCCCTTCACAAAATCAAATCCATTTACTACTATGTTGATTAGCAGGGGTTGCCCATGGAAATGTATCTTTTGTCCTCATGAATTATGGGATATGGGCGAGGTTAGATTTCGTTCGGTTGCCAATATAATGGAAGAGATAGAAGAAATTTTGAGAGCGCATCAAATTAAAGAAATAATATTTGTTGATCTTACATTCACAGCTAATCAAGAATTGGTAAGAGAAATTTGTGAAAATATTATCAAGAGAGACTATACGATTCATTGGCGATGTTTCGCCCGCGTGGATACAGTAAGCCGTGACCTTCTTATTTTGATGAAAAAAGCTGGATGCCATCAAATTTGTTATGGGTTTGAGAGTGGTTCTCAGAAAATTTTAGAACTAAATGAAAAAGGTTTTGGAATAGATGAAATTAGAAAAGTTGTGAAATTAACCAGAGAATCTGATATTGAAGTGGCAGGAACTTTTATGATAGGAATGTATGGGGACACAAATGAGACTATTGAAGATACAATTCAGCTCGCTTTAGCTTTAGATTTAGATTATGCACAGTTTAACGTTACTATACCAACTCCCTCTACAAAGTTGTTTAACTTATTAAAAAGTGATAAGGTTGATTTATCAGATACTGCGATAGAATATAGTATGTTTCGGCAAGCGGCGCTAAATGAATTTTTAAAAATCGCATATAAAAAATTTTATTTTAGAAAAGGATACATTCTTAAAAGGTTTAAAAGAATAAATAACTTAACCCAACTTTTTTTGCAATTTAAAATGGCATGCACATTATTTAAAAATTTGCTTTAATCTATGCTTAGCGAGGTTCTTTTAATATTTCCATATTTTACTAGATTAAGATACAATATTAGCGGTACGTATCCTACCCTTCCATTAGGATTAGCCTACATCGCCTCTTACCTTGAGAGGAATTCATATAAGACAGAAATATTAGATATGGTTGCGCTCAGATTAGATTTGAATAAAATACCTGACCTTTTGAGGAATAACAGTTATAAAATCGTAGGAATAAGTTGTAATATTTTTAACCTGAGAAATGGCATAGAGATGGCAAGGATTATTAAGAAGATAAAGCCTGATATAAAAGTGGTGCTTGGAGGCCCATCGGCTTCTTTCCCTGTAGAATTAATATTTAAACATAGCGATTTTGATATTATTGTACATGGCGAGGGCGAAGAAATTATGTTAAAAATCTGCGATTATTTCATTAACAAAGAAGGCAATCTTTCCGACATAGAGAGCATTTCATTTAGAACCGATGGAATTTTTGTTTCTAATCCAAGAAAGAGTTATTTGGATTTAAACAAATTGCCATTTCCAGCCACGCATCTTCTACCGTTTAAATGCTATAGATTACATCCGCCATTTGGAGTTTATTATCCATCAACTATAATGGAAACAAGCAGGGGGTGTGTTTTTAGCTGTAATTTCTGCGGGCTTTCAAAAGTTTTAAGAGAAAAAGATATTGAGTTTGTTATGGCAGAGATTGAGCTCTTTACGATTAAATATAGAATGAAAGAAATTCATTTCGTCGATCCAAATTTTACTTATAACCAAGAACGAACAATTAGATTATGTAAAAATATAATAAAACGCAAGTATAAATTTGCATGGACTTGTAAGACACGACCTGATTTAGTCTCAGATGAAGTGTTGTTTTGGATGAAGAGAGCGGGATGCTATATGATATCCTATGGGGTGGAATCCGGTTCTAATAAGATGTTATTATCTCACAGTAAAAATATTGAGATAAAAAGTATAGAAAGAAACTTCTATTTAACTCACAGGGTTGGCATAAGAACAGTTGCTTATATCCTAATAGGTGGATACGGTGAAAATTATAATACCGTTAAAGAAACGATATGTTTCATAAAGAAAATCTGTCCTGATTTTGTTCTTTTTGGCGAATTATTACCAGACCCAAACTCTAGTTTAACAAAAACTTTAGTAGAAACTAAAAAAATTAGTTTGAGCGATGTATTTGATTTTTATGTTTTAGAGAAAAATATTTTTAAAGAAAATACTTTTTTAGGCCTTAGACGCAAAGATATCCTGTGTTGGGTGTCGTTAGCAAATAAGTCATTTTATTTTAATATAGAATACATCTTTAAGCGTTTATCTAAATTAAAGAATATTAGAGAGGCAATAAATATGGTAAAAGGATTTTATTTCCTTTGTCTTGACAGAATAACCGAAAAAATACATACGGATATTTTTAATAGGAACAAAGTTTTTTTAAAAATTTTTGATCAGTAGGTTATTGTAAAAAGAGATGAAGATTATATTGATTAATCCTATTTCAACGGTAGCAAAAAAAGATATGGTTTTTAGAAGATTTCTTACACCTCTCCCACCACAAGGAATTGCATATGTAGGTGCTATGCTTGAAAAAAATGGTAATGAGGTTATTCTTATAGATCAGCATGGCGCACACCTTGATAACAAAGAGGTTATAAATAGAATTTGTAAAGAATCTCCGCAGATAGTGGGTTTTTCTTGTTTAACGCCCGTTATGGGAAATGTTAAGATTTTAGTTGATGAGCTGAGAAAATTGAACAAAGAAGTTTTGATTGTCTTGGGGAATATACATCCAACAATATTTGCAGATGAAATTTTAAAAGAGGGTATAGCAGACGCGATTATACGCGGAGAAGGCGAACACACAATGCTTGAGTTAGTCTCAGCCCTTAAGTACGGAAAAGATTTAAAATATGTTAACGGAATAAGTTTCCGGGAAAATGGTACGATTTTTCATAATCCAGATGTAGAACCTATTGGAAATTTAGATGAACTTCCATATCCAGCATGGCACCTTTTAGACCTTGGATATTATAAAGAAATACCTTTAGCCTCTTTGTATAATACAATAACGCTTCCGCTACAAGCTTCGCGCGGATGTCCATTTAACTGTATTTTCTGTGCCCAGGAGAAGATATATAAAAAACCTCGATATAGACAAGTCAAAAATGTGGTGGATGAAATTGCATATATGAATGAGACCTTAAGAGCTACTGCTTTTGGTTTTAATGATGCTTATTTTCCTTTCAGTAAAAAACATGGTTTTGAATTTTGTGATGAACTTATAAAAAGAGGACTTAATAAGAAGATAAAATGGGGAACTGAGCTTAGGGTTGATATGGTGGATTTTGAGTTGTTAAAGAAGATGAAAGAGGCAGGCGCCCATTTAATTATGTATGGTTTTGAGGTAGGGAATCAAAGAGTTTTACATAGCATTGGGAAAAATGCAACTATTGGTCAAGCAATAAAAGCGATGAAAGATACCAAAAGAGCAGGCATACTTACCTTGGGTTTATTTATGCTAGGGTTACCTGGCGAAACTAAGATTGAATGCGAGGAAACAATTAGATTGGCTAAACTACTTGATTGTGATTTTGTAAAATTTAATATAACCGTGCCTTATCCCGGCTCTATTTTATTTGAAAGATATAAAGATTTGATGCTGACTAAACTTAATGAACCAGAAAAATTTACCAGTTGGTACGATTGGTCTAGCTTTAAACCAGACTTAGTATTTATGCCTTTGGGTTTGAGTTCAAAAGAATTAGTTTATCTTCAAAGAAAAGCAATGTTTGAATTTTATATGAGACCAAAAGTAATTCTCAAACACTTATTTAGAGGAACAATCTCTTTAAAAAACTTGTTTTTCGGAGGTATTATATTAATAAGTAGATTTTTTAAAATTTCATTTAAAAAATAAATCAGAGCTATTTTATGTGCTATTTGACACAAACATTTTAAGTAACATATGGGGAAAAAACAAAAAAATGTTTTGATTGTGACTGGGATTTTTCTACTCTTTGTAAATATATTTGGGGTTTGGTTTGTTTTTAAAAAAGCAAATGGTGGATTTACAGTACCCCTAATGACCGTGCACAAAGGGCCTACTTTGATAATTTCAGGTAGGGTGATATTTGCGCAGTATCAATCCGGGCGCATATTCATTTTGGCAAAGAGTTTGGCTAAGAAAGATTTGTTGCCAGATATAGCTGTAGAAGAACTACCTGCTCCAGGCCCATTCGTTATAAAAGTGCCCGAAGAAGTAGGAAAAATATATTTAGAAGCTGTAAACTCACATAAAAGTTTCAACGGTTATGCGTTTTCACCAAATCTTCCCCATGGGAGCTATTCAAAAAATCCTATAAATCTAAAGTTAGCAAATAAAGAAGCCCTTGAAGACATTGAGATTATAATTTCTAATAAAAAAAGTTTATATGAAAATAGTAGCCCCAATAAATAATCTAGATGAGGCTAAAGCGGTAATTAAAGAAGGAGTAGATGAGGTTTACTGCGGCCTACTATCCGAAGAGCATAAAAATAATTACACCTGGGCTAGTTGTTTAAATAGAAGACCCTTCCTATCAGCCAATTTCAGTAATGCTAAGCAGTTAAAATCAGTCGTTGAGTTGATTCACTCTTACGGAAAACTTATTAGTTTAACTGTTAATATGCATTATCCGCCAGAACAATTTTCAAAAGCTATTTGTCAAATTGATAAAGCATTGGAGTTAGGAATAGATGCAGTTGTTGTTTCTGATATAGGGTTGTTGTATAAACTCAAAGAAGAAAAGTATAGGGATTTGAAAATTCATATAAGTGCATTAGGGGCAGTTTTTAACTCAGAATCTATAAAATTTTATAAAGATTTTGGAGCGACAAGGATTATATTACCTCGAGAATTAATGTTGGATGAAATCGCAATACTCGCTTTAAAAAATATGTCATGCGAATTAGAGGCTTTTGTATTTTCAGACAAATGTTTATTCATAGATGGTTTTTGTGCTTTTTCGCATATATTAACAGGTGCCAGAGCGACATTGCAAAATGTATTTTCCGGGTGTAGATTTTTCGAAAAAAGCTTGGCGTTATTACCGTATACTTTAACTCGTAATATCGAGGATAGATGCCGCAATTATATGGTAAGTCAAAATCCTTGCTGCGTACAGTATAAAATTCAACAAATTGGTCAAGCTGAAGAATTAACCTCAAAAAAAATAGAAAATTTTTACAAATTTTATGCTGCAGAGATGCATTTAAAAGGTTGCGGTGCTTGCGCTATATATGATTTGTACCAGACGGGCATTGGTTATTTGAAAATATGTGGTCGCTCATCCCTCCCTATTAAAATAAAAATATATACGATTAGGTTCATAAAGGAATGTCTTTCTGTTTTGAAAAATGGCATACCTAACAAGAAAGAGTATATTAATAAAGTAAAAATCCTATATAAAAAATTTTTTAAATGTAATTGCAAACCCATCAACTGTTATTATTAATTTTATGGAAAAAGCATTGTATATCTCGGAAGCAGAGGATATTAAATTTTGGAATAAGAAATATACAAGAGTATATTTCGGAAATGAATTTTGTGAAAGATTAATTCCATCTATTGAGGCGCTAAATAGAGTATTGGATTTTACTTTAGAGAAGAAGATAGATTTTAGTCTTGCTATAGGTCTAGTGGCGGAAGAGAATATAAACTATGTTGAGGAGCTTTTAAAAGCCCTGTCTATTGTAAGACCCCATAGCGAAGTAATTATGAATGACTGGGGTATATTGAAGATGGGGCAAAAATACAAATTAAAAATTGCTTTAGGAAGACTTTTGACGAAACAACAACGTGACCCGCGGATTTCCGTGCTAATTCAGGATTTTCCTAATGATTTAGCTAATAATTATAAGAAGGGATGTCTGAATAAATATTTTATTAAATTTCTGAATGAAAATCATATAGATAGAATAGAACTGGATAACCTGTTACAAGGTTTATCGTTAGATGAATTAGATAATAATAGAATTTCTTGTTCTCTGTATTTTCCTTATGGGTACATAGCTACTTCTAGATTTTGTTTACTGGCTTCTTCCAATGGGGTTGAAAATAGATTGTTTATTAATAAAGATTTTTGTGATAAGGAATGTAAAAAATATAATTTTATCCTCCGTGATCAAAGTATGCCCGTTCCTTTATTTTTGAATGGGAATGCTATTTTTTTTAAAAATAGGAATCTAAAAGTTATAAGTAATAATAAAATTAACAGATTAGTTTTTGAACCAAAAGTCCCAATTTAGGATAATTTTTTGAAGATATTATTTGTCGAAACTTTTGTAGATTTTCCCAGATTAAAAGGGGTCTATTTTCCTAACCCCGGCCCCTTAGCGGTAGCTACTTATTTAAAAAAATATGGATATGAAGTAAAAATTATTGATGCCCCTGCCTTAGGCTTAAAGCCAGCAGAACTCGTTAGAATAATAAGGAAAGAGAATCCTGATATATTGGGGCTTAGCGGTGTTACGAAGAATTCATATATGTGCATGGCTCTTGGGGAAACGGTCAAAGAAATAAAACCCAGTATTATTACAATTTTTGGGGGTATCCATTTTTCTTTAAATCCAGAAGAGAGTTTAAGAATATGCAAGGGTATAGATTATATAGTCATTGGAGAAGGCGAACTTACGAGCCTAGAGCTTATAAAGTCTGTAGAAAAAGGTAACCATAAGAAAGAGAAACTGAAAGAAATAAAAGGAATTGCATATTTACTTGGAGATAGGTATATACAAACCAAACCAAGACCTTATATAGAAGACCTGGATATATTACCCATCCCAGAGTATGGGTTATTACCAATGGAAAAATATAATATCCCATATTTAGGAAAACGAGGGTTTGGATGCTCTTTTAGCAGAGGGTGTCCGCACCTCTGTGTTTTTTGTTCTGAGAGTGCGCTTTGGAAAAATACTTGGAGAGGAAGAAGCGCAAAGAAAATGGTTGAAGAGATAGAGGCGCTGGTAAAAGAGTTTAAAAAAGACTCATTTTGGTTTGGAGATCCTAATTTTTTATTTAACAGAGAGAGAAATATGGAATTTATATCTGAACTTGAAAAAAGAAACTTAGATATAAATTTTCAAATTGAGGCAACTGTAAAAAGCTTAATCAGAAACAACGATATTTTATCAAGGCTTAAAAAAAATGGATTAAAGGTTGTTATGGTAGGAATTGAAACTTATTCTGAAGAAAAATTAAAGAGATTAAATAAGAATCAAGTTCTCGCAGAGATTAGAATAATGGCAAGACATGTTTATGAATCAAAGATCCCAATACTTATGGCATGTTTAATATGGGGAGACTATGAAGACGACAAGACGGCTATATTTAAACTTTTAAGAGAAACTAATAAAATAAAAGGAGATTTCTTGGCTCATAATCTACTAACACCTTGGCCTGGGACGAAATTATTTAACGAGATGAAACAGAGAGGCAGGATAGCCATATGGGATTATCGTAGATACGATTTTGACCATGCAATAATGCCTACAAAGTACCTGTCTATTTTAAAGTTAGAAATATTTACTCTTATGGCCTTTTTTTTGTGGTGGTTTAATGCGTACAGAATATTTAAAAATATGTTGAA
>CAZDNS010000002.1:63177-71624 GCA_964506845.1 uncultured Planctomycetia bacterium
AAAAATATGTTGAAGAATTTGATTTAAAAGTTAAAGATGTTTATAGAAGACATCTTGCGCATCTTAGAGTAGTAGAAAAAAAAGATGTTTATAGATTTAGGGGATTTCCCTGGTATAAATAAACTGTGGATAAAAAATTTCGTTTTTTATTATTAGTTATTATAGTATTTATATTTAGCGGTTTATTTATAAGTATTGTTCATTTAGTTATAAAAGAACTTAAAGCAAAGGCATTAAAGACCCCCCTTATCTTCGCTTCTTATAACACACCTTCTCAGGCAATTACTATTTTAGGAACAGTAAATTTCGAAGAATACAAAAAAGGCAAGATCTTGATATTGGCTAGAAAAAAAAGTAAGAAAAGAGAACTACCAGATGTTGCTTCCACTTGGATTTCTCAGCCAGGCAAATTTACATTAAAAGTCCCCAAGAATATAGGCTCTCTCTATATAGATGCTGTGAATGTAGATGAAAGTTGGGAAGAGAAATTTCCATTATCCCTTACTGCTATATACGGTTCATATCAAACCAATCCTATACATGTGGGCTCATTTGATATAAATAATATCGATATTACTTTAAAAGAACTTAGAAAACCACTTATGGACGTTTATAAAGGACCTACGGTTGAGATTTCAGGCACAGTGAGATTCAGAGAATATTCTAAAGGTTTAATACTTATATTGGCACGGACTTATCCTTTTGTTAAAGGTTTGCCAGATGTAGCTATATCAGAACTTTCTTCGCCAGGCAAATTTACATTAAAAGTCCCCAAGAATATAGGCTCTCTCTATATAGATGCTGTGAATGTAGATGAAAGTTGGAATAGGAACTCTCCTATGCTGAATTCTACTCCCACTGGTTCGTATCTTGAAGATCCAATTAAAATAACCTCTTCGAATATATCGGGCATAGACATAACTATTCAAGAGATAACCCCACCACTTATGGACGTTTATAAAGGACCTACGGTTGAGATAACAGGAAAAATTATATTTAAGATTAATAAAACGGAGAAGGTGATGATAATTGCCAGAAGCAAAAATAATTATATTTATAAGGATAGAACCTCACCTGATATAGCTGTGAAGGAATTTTTTTTACCCGGTAAGTATATACTCTGGGTACCCAAAAATGCAGGGGAAGTTTATTTGGAAATAGTTCGTTTTAAAGGAGATATTCACTCTATGAGTTCACAATCTATTGTCAGTTCCAGCGAGTATCTTAAAAATCCTTTAAAAGTAGGTAGTGAAGATATAAAAAATATAGATGTAATATTAAAGAATTAATAATAATGAAATATCTTAAAAGAGACAATTTATTAGTACACAGGTCAGTATTTATTACTTTAGGGATTATGTTTATTTTTTTCTTATGTACTATCTGGTATGTCTCAGAACCTATTAGGGCGAGTAAAATAGACCGTTATATTTTGTATAATATTGATGATATATGGAGATATTGTCATATAAGAAATTCACTCAAAGATATTCTTATATTTTTTAATCTTTATATGAAATTTATATATACGTTAATAGCAACCATATTTTTTAATATAATACCTATAGGTTTTTCATCTCTGAGGCTGATGAATACTTTTTTTTCTATAGGTACTCTTTTCATGTTGTATAAAATAACTAAAATATTGAACTTCGATAATAGCTTTAGCATTTTAACCATATTACTTACGACTATATTTCCACTCTACGCATTTCTTTCCATTTCATCGCATTCTGAGATGATATTTTCTTTCTTCTTGTTAACGTCTATACTTACTCTCTATAAGGAAAAATATACAATTTTTAGCGCAATAATTGCTCTTATGCCTTTACTTAGGCAAGAGGGAATACTGTATTTGCAAATAGGTATATTTTTGTTGATATGGAAAAAATGTAAGATAAAGTTTTTTCTAATAGCCTTAACCCCAACCTTGTTGTGGGGATTATTCAATATACTGTCATTAAAACGATCTTTTCTGGAAACATTTTGTTATTATCTGATAGACCGACCAAGGCCGCCGATGGATACTGTAATTTTTCTATCACAGGTAAAATTAATGAATTACATTGGATTTTATCCACTGATGATTTTATCTTCCATCGGGTTTTTAAAAAAAATATTTGACAAGAAATATATAATAATTTCTCTTTATACAGCCGTACATCTAATGTTTATAGTAGCGGTATGTATAATTGTCTATTTGGTAACAGGATGTTTATTCCATGAATATAGAGCGCTGGTTCCTATACTCCCACTATTGTCGATATATCAAGTAATTACATTTCAGTGGATTTTAGAAAAGCTAAGAATAACAAAAAAAGGAAAAGCTATGATATTCTTTTTGTGCGTTATGGCATTTTTTTCGATACTGCAACTCAAGCAGTTTCAGGTAGATCCAAAGGTTGTTCAAGACTCGCTTACATATCAACAGGAAAAGATATTGAAATTTTCTTGCGCTTGGCTTAAAAATTACCTTAAACAAAACAAGATAGAGAATGTATATGTGGAGGGTTCGCGATTAATACATAAAGCAATACGGAAGGTATGGATGAATTTACCTAAAGATATAAATCTCTACTGCAGTTATAAAGATTTTCAAATTCTTAATCCCTTAACTTATAAAACTATTCCAGAACATAGCGTGAAAGGTATAGTTATTACAATAGACCAAGATAACATCGAGTTTTTAGTCAAGCCATATTATAAACTAATAAAAATTTTCCCGGAAATACCGTTATATATATATATTACCGATTAGTTTTTAGTCAGCCAGCATTAAACACTTTTAACTAGAACTTTCAAATAGGATTACCGTAGCCCCCCTAAATTCTTTTTGCCCCACTTTCTTATAACCCCGTTTAATAATTTTGGATATTTCTTCTATATTTTCACAATAGTGAGCAACAAGCCAGATCCTATTTTGCTTTGCGGACAGACGTTCCTCTCCAATGTTCAGTAATTCATTGTATCGATATTTAAATTTAAAAAGTTGTAGTTTATTATTAGATGAAGAAACTATTATATCGTTCATTGGTATCGGACATGAATTTTTCAATAACTCATCTTTATATATATAATTAAAATAATATTCAAATGGTAAGGTGGTATTCCTCTGGGTATGTAGAATTATATCCTTATTGCAAAAATTTTTAGCTATATATAAAGAGGCATATCTATAATCATCAAATTTTACATTAACTCCGACATTTCTATGAGCTGATTCAGTTTCAATTTTAGAATAATAGTTTCTTAATGAGATACAATTTTGCGTAATGATTATAAGCAACAACATTATCAATAACCATTTGTTAGTGTTAGATAAAGCAGATGCAATGGCTATATAGTAGAAAAAAGAGGTAAAAAATATATACCTGTCAACGTAACAAGTCCTAAAAAAAGAAAAAACAAGGAGAATAATTATTGGTAAAAGAAAACATACGGAATTTATCAACCTGTTTACCACGTCTTTTTCATTAGTTATTCCCTTTATATAAAGTAATATGAAAAGTGTAGGAGTGAACCATTTTAAAAAAATAGGCGGAGTATAGCCAACACCAAAAATTTTTAAAGTTTCAAGTAGGGTAGAAACTTTCGAGAGAGGCATCCAGTTCATCCCTGATACAAAATAGATACCATCCTTTTTAAGAATTAAAAATAAACCCTTTAGAGATAAGAAAAGCCAGGGTATAAGGCATATAAAAATTAATAATAAAGAAAATAAGTACGGCTTAATATGTTTTAAGTTATTTCCAAAAACTAAAATAAAAACAAACTGGGATAGCAGTAATAAAAACATGCTGGGATGCATATAAATACCAAAGATAGCCAAACAAGCATAGGCAAATAAAAAAAATAAACTATTGTTCTGGCGATATTTTAGCAATAAGAATGTAGAAAGCAGGGCGAAAGATCCCATCAGAGTATACATTCTTACTTCTTGGGAATAGTATATATGCAAAGGTGATATGCTAATCATCAAAGCGCTTATAAGCGCTGTCTTTTTATCGCGCATAGCATTCCCGACCAGATAAGTTAGAAAAATTGAAATTATTCCAAATATTGCTGATGATAATCTTAGCGTTACTTCCTGAAAACCAAGTTTTAGCCATAGATGAATGAATAAATTATAGGTTATAAGAGGATAGTTATTTTTAAAAGCCGCTCTAAGAAATTCTTTTATATTAGAAGAATCAAGGATGGTTATAGCTTCATCAAGCCAAATGCTATTATGCCCGATGTTATAGATTCTCAAAATCGAACCCAAGAGAATTATAAGTATTAAGTATGTTTTTGTTTTATTAAATTTAATTTTGTCCATCTTGTATATCACTTAGAATTGATAAATCAAGTGACAGTTAGGCGGAAAAGATATAAAATAGATAGTCATTTTTTTCTGATATTTAATTCTTTTGATTTTGAGTTGGGATAAATAATAGAAAGTCTATACTTATCTTATTGTTATCTCGCCCGTAAATTTTAAAATTATAAACATCATTTTCAAAAAAAACTTTTCCGATATGTTGCAGTTGCCATTTAGTGTTGTCAAAACTGAGCAAAATTGTTTTAAAAAACTTATATTTTTCGTTAGAGACCTCAATTTTTAGAAAGTTGTTTTCTTTTTGCTTGTTAGCTAGTTTGATAAGAGCATAGATATCAAAAAGACCGGAATAAGGTATACGAATGGTTCTAAAAGTGGATTTTTTTGAAGGTATATCTATGAAGCCCGTTTTTTCAACTATATCAAAATTTTTAACAAGACAGTCTCCTCTGAAAGATTCGGCCTCAATTATATCCATCGACATAACTTTTTTGTTATCAAAGATAATCGGTTGTAAAAAAATATAATCAATAGCAACTACGCCAGTTGTAGTATTTAATGCTTTCTCTTCCAGCCAAAAGGAGTCAATTGATTTTAATGTAAGGGATATCTTAGCCAGGCCTTCTTTTAGATAGATAGGTCGAGGCGTTTCAAGCACCTTAAAAACCCACCTGCCATAAATTTCAGGAGCAATTCTGTTTGTTTCAAGCGCTAGTGAGCCAGCGAACCTTTTATTAGCATTAATGATTACAAAATCTATTTTTGGGCAGGTTTTTTCCCATTTGTAATAAAGATGAAGGTATATTTTGTAATAGCCGTCTTTAGGTACCTCGATTTTCAGCGTAGCTTTTTGGCCTACCTTATCCGCTAATTTTACGCTTCGGTTTAAAAAAATGGCATCCTGCCAGTCTCCCTTTATCGAACTTGCGTCAAAGATTAAACTGGAAGTAACCTCTGCGTATAAAAAGGCAGGTATTAATAAGAATGTAAAGCTGATAACCGATATATTAACTATCTTTAAAAGCTTCAGGTTTTTCAGGATATACATTTCCTTTTGCCGCTTTAAAGGACATACAAATGTCCTGCAATCTTTCTCCTGTTATTGAAATTTTGTCTTTTTTTAGTTCGCCCAAACCCTCTTTGTATGCCCTGTAAATATGGTTTACATAATAAGGGGTGCCTAAGTTATCATTTTCTATTGGTCTCCAGTCTTTAGTGATTATCCTTGTTGCAGTTGCGTCTGTAGCAACAGGGTCTTTACCTGCTATTACCAGAAAGGCGCCAATCCTCTCTGATATATCAACAGGTTCTCCGCCAAAGAACAGGGTTGGGCCATCGCCCTCAATGCCGTATGCTCCGCTTACAACGGTTAGTTTTGGCTTAAGCCCTTTAACTATATCTACGATAACCTGATGTATCCCTGCCTCATGGAGTTTAATCCTTGGCTCGCCGTATATTGTGGAGGGCATAATGCCGATAAGATTTTTCATTCCTAGCGTTACAGGTGAAGGTTCGTGATGCGTTTTTAAAACAGGTATGGATATAATTACATCTGCTTCTGAAACCAGATTTGGTATAGCCAGAAACTCTAAAGGCGTTTTTGAGTTTATGTAAGAAAAATAGGTATTATGCACCATAAGGTTAAGCAAAAAAACCTTATTCCCATATCTTCTGTTGATTCTATTAATCATTTCTTTTACTTGGGCGCCTTCCTTAGTTTTTTCTCCGCCGAAGTTTATATTTACCGGTATCTCAGCCCATTCGCCTATTATTACACTGGAAGCGCCTGCCCTGAGTGCCTCTTCACTAACAGTTGCCACTATATCAGGATGGGGTATCTCGCCACTACTTACCGGGTCGTGGCCATCAAGGCCTCCGCTTATATAATTAGGTTTTATAAACACCCTTTGTTTTGGCTTTATTATAGACTTCATCCCGCCGAGCATATCAATTGCCTCTTTTGTCATTTTTTTTAGGTCAAACCCTTTTACTATAGATACCTCGCTTACAGGAGATTCTTTCTGTCCAAAGTTCAGGTTTTTTATATCTTTAGCAAGCAAAGAAACGCCTGCTAACAGGAAAGAGGTTTTTAAAAAATCGCGGCGGGAGATTTTTCTTAAGAAGAGACCGTTAAGGATTCTTTTCCTCATTAATTTATATTATTACAGAAACTAATACAATTGACAATCCTTATTTATATGCTAATCTACTTTCGTATGAAAAACTTAGAGATAGCGGATATATTTGATAATATAGCGGATTTTCTCGAGCTAAAAGACGAAAATCCTTTTAAGATACGCGCCTATAGAAAAGCGGCATTGAATATAAGAACCTTAAATGAGGATATTGAGAAGGTATTTAGAAGAGACGCCTTATTGGAAATACCGGGCATAGGCAAAGACCTGGCTTTAAAAATAAAAGAGGTAATAACAGAAGGCACGTTGAACTATATTGAAGAGTTAAAAAGGGAACTTCCGGAAGGCCTTATAAATCTTATGAATGTGCCAGGCGTAGGCCCTAAGACCGCAAAACTTTTATATGAGAAGTTGAAAGTAAGGGATATCGATATGCTGGAGAAGTTTGCAAGAATGCACAGGCTAAGCCGCCTTCCAGGCATAAGGGAGAAAACCGAGGAGAATATATTAAAAGGGATAGCGCTCTTAAGAAAAGCAAAGGAAAGGATGTCTCTGGGCGTAGCCTTTCCTCTGGCAGAGGAGATTATAAAGGGATTAAAAGATCTACCGGAAATTAATAATATAACCTTTGCAGGAAGTCTTAGGCGGATGAAGGAAACCATAAGGGATATCGATATTTTAGTAAGTTCAAGTTCTCCATGTGTGGTTATGGATAAATTTATGGAACTTCCTGTTGTTAAGGAAATTATTTCAAAGGGGCCGACCAAATCCAGCATCTATACAAAAGAAGGGATTCAGGTAGATATAAGGGTAGTAAAACCAGATTCCTTTGGCGCTGCATTGGTATATTTTACAGGTTCCAAAGCCCACAATATTAGAATAAGAGAGATAGCAAATAAAAAGGGCTTCAAGATAAATGAATACGGCATATTCAGGAAATCTGACGGAAAGAAATTAGCCGGCAGAGAGGAGATAGATGTATATAAAGCAATATGGCTTCCCTATATCGAGCCGGAACTCAGAGAGGATAATGGCGAAGTTGAAGCTGCGATGAAAGGTAAACTTCCTAATCTGGTAAGCCTAAAAGACATAAAATCAGACCTTCATATACACACCAAAAGTAGCGATGGCTCAAATAGCCTGAGAGAGATTATAGATGCCTGTAAGAAATTAGGGTATGAATATATAGCAATATGCGACCATTCCAAATCATTGAAGGTAGCAGGAGGGTTAAGCGGAAACGAACTATTAAAACAGGCTGAAGAAATCCGCAGGCTCAATAAATCTTTAAAGGGGATAAGGGTCTTATCCGCAAGCGAGGTGGATATCTTAGGCGACGGCTCTCTGGATTTTGATGATGAAATTCTAAAGGAGCTGGATTTTGTGGTAGCCTCAATACATACCGGTTTTAAGCAGCCCAGGGAGAAACTCACTTACAGGATATTGAAAGCAATGGAGAATAAATATGTAAACGTTATCTCCCACACGACAGGAAGGCTTAAGGGTGTAAGGGAAGCATATGAAGTGGACTTAGACAGGCTCTTTAAGCAGGCAGCCGAAACGAATACCAGCCTTGAAATAAATGCCTTTCCTGATAGACTTGACCTAAATGATATAAACTGTAGAAGGGCGAAGGAATTTAAGGTAAAATTTGTCATAAGCACAGACACCCATAATATTCCGCAGTTAGATTATATGAAGTTTGGAGTCGGTGTAGCGAGGCGCGGATGGCTGGAGGCTAAATTTATTCTAAATACATTTTCGGTAAAAGATTTTTTAGCTAAAATAAAAAAATAAATTTGCGCACTAAGGATAATGAAGAGTTGATTTAAGAACTCAGGATAAATGACCAATGTCAAAATCCAAATGACGAAATAATACTCAATGCCTAAATGTCTAATTTATAAAAGGCTTAGGTCATTTGACATTGAAGAATTGGATGTAATGCTCCCCATTAGTCAAGCTAGATTTTAGTAGCAAGCAACAACTGTTCT
>CAZDNS010000003.1:0-8568 GCA_964506845.1 uncultured Planctomycetia bacterium
TAACCAATATTCCCGGCTTTATCAAGATAACAGTCCCTGCCCTTATATTTATGTTCTTACTTTCAGGTTCTGTGTCAACCCAGCCAGTAATAGCGCCGGATGTTTTGGCTACTGAATTAACCAAACCTTCAAATATTACTCCAGAGATTACTTCCTTCTTAAAAGAAAATGGTATAAGTGAAATACAGGTATCTTCTATAAATAATCCAGATGATGTCAGGCTTCTTAAAGAGGCGCTTGACTGGCTTTATAAGAATGATAGACAAACCTATGATATGCTCCAAAGGCATACTAAAATTATCCTAATCTCCGACAATGTGCCATTCCAAGCAATGGCATTTAAAGAATACGGCATTTTGATGATGAACCGAAATCATCTCTTTGGACTACCACAAGCCGTTACTGGTGAGGGTGGCGAGATGCGATTGGCTACAACGGTTGAGTTATTTAATGAAACACCTTTAATGAGAGCAATACTGCATCTTACCCATGAAGGAACACACCTTGCCGGAGCGCGCTATGAAAGACCTGCATACCTTGCTACAGTAAAGCAGATGGAACTGTTAGGCTATCCCGAAGAGCAGATTGAGATTCAGAGATTAATAGCCGACCTTATTATCGTAGACCCCCAAATTGCAAAGTTTGTCAAGGGTAGTCTTGAAAGCAATAGAGGCGCAATTATGGAAGGTTTAAGAGTAAGACTTAATGAAATGAAACTCTCAGGAAGGGTCTGGGATTTTGAGGGTTATCTGCGAGGAGACATAACTAATGACCAGTTAGCATTTGAGATTATTGAAATAAAATATATAGACCCATCGTTGGTTCTTGTCGCTGGAGAGGGGCTCAAGACCGCAAAGATTGAATTTGAAAATGCTCTGCAAGAGGTAAATCCTGATGGAACGCCAAAAGATATTGTGCTGAATTTTGCAATAGATGGAAAGCTGGCAATAGCAAGGTTTAGAATGCTTGCTGTCAAAGCTGCTGCGCCTGTAGCAACAGTTCAAACTCCAGGCATAGGAACTGTATTAGCGATAGTAGTAGGCGCAGTGCTTACAATATTATTATCCATAGGGTTTATCAGACTTTTTAGGAGACGCCCGGGGCTTGCTATAGCTATGTTGGTTTTACTATTTGTAGCTACTGCCTGTGGTGTTTCTGCGATGCCGACGCCATTGAGCAGTTCGGGAGTTTCATCTTACAAACAACAGATAATTCCTATGTTAGAAGGTTATCCTTCCTTGAAGGAAGAATTTACCAAAGTCGGCAGGGTAGATAATCAGAGCGATATTCCAATGGGTGTTCAGTATCAGTTAAGTCCGGATGGGAAAGCACTCGTTGTTGAAAACGTAGTAGTCAATCCCGAACTTTTCCTGAATTTGCCATCCGATATAAGGGAAAGTTATCTTAAGCACGAGGAAGAACACCTAAGCGCCCAAAGCCGCGAGATAGCCTTTGCTATATCCAAACTACAAAAGCATTTCTTTGGAAATATAGATATATCCAAACCGACCGATGAGATAATGAGGCAATTATATCAGAGGATTGCGGATGACCCAAAAGAAAGCGAACTATTCAAACACTATGTTGCTCTTCGTGTCCAGTTTGAATATTTAGGCAATAAACAGCAGTTTGATTTTATATTGAATAAAGGGCTTGACATAAAGAAGTTGATAGCCGAGGAGAAGAACCCACAGGTTAGAGGAGTTCTACAAAATATAGACCGATTTATGAAAGCCACAGGGATTGATAAAAAAGGCAGCCAGATAGATGAGAGAATATTTAAACTTATGATATTCAGTAATGTAGGCGGATGGATGGACCCTGTTACCTATGAGCTTGCAATGGCAATTGAACAAAGAGGATATCCTGAGATTTTGAAAAAATCTGGCAGGGTATGGACGATACAGCCAAATTATCTAAAAGATGGTATCCCAATTCTGCCATTTATGGATTATCTTACTAACCCCGATTATTATTCTCCCACATCACGTGATATTCAAGAATATATGCAGTCATATCTTGGGCCTTCTCTTGTATCAATACCAGAGCCAGTTATGTCGGCTAAACCAATAGAGCCTCAACAACAAAACGCCCTTGCGAGTTTTACTGCTAATTTATTTACCGGATTACTCACAGCCAACACAGTGCAGGCCGCAGGCCCAACACTGACCTCAACTAAAGCAGAAGTTGACCTCCCAGGTCTCTTACTTGTAGGCGGCGCCTCCTTGTTAATAGCCATATTTGCCATTGCAGTAGCAAGAATGCCATTAGGTGGGATGTTTAGGTTCGTATTCAATCCCCTGCCGTTATTAGGTATCTTAGCAGGAATACTGATTGCATATTTAGCATCTACCGCTACTGTTTATCCTGCAACCCTTACACCGGAGCAGGCAAATAAAGTTGTGGAGGAAATTGAAAGACTTGTTCCTCCTGGCTCACCAATTGACCCCAATGACCCGAACAAGAATAACAAGGATTTCCTAAGATGGCTTGCTGATCAGTTAAAGGACTGGGCAGCCCATCCGGAAAGGGGACTTCCGCCTATAGGAGGCGGTCTTATACAGAAACTGGCAAGCCAGAATGAGCAGGCAAGAAAACTGCTCGAGGATATTGTGTCCGGGAAGGTAAGGATAATAGCTGATGTCGGCTCTGGCGCATCAGTTGAGAAGGCAGGTTTACATCTTAGGTCTATGGCTGAATATGCATTAAGAAATGACGGTATGGTTGATAGTCAGCGTGTCATATTTGTAGGGCTTGAGCCAAAGACAGGCCTGTTTGATGCAGCAGTAAGACAATTGGCTAATACTGATAATGTTATTTTAATTCAGAGCGGGCTTGGTAAACTTCCAGAAGGATTTAAAGGAATAGTATTACCTGACTTTAAATTCTGGAGAGTAATTGTTACTGCGCCAGAGCCCGATATGCTGGCAAAGGATTTTGGATTACTTACAGAGGCAACAAGATTAGCGCAGGACAAGGTGATAGTAGTTACTGAATTTATGCCCACGATGAAAGCGCCTATGCCAGGAGGGCTTGAAAGCACTCCTTGGTTAGACGCCCTTAAACAGACTTTATCAGCCTGGCAATATAGTCCTATCAAAGTAACATCAGATAAAGTGCCTGCGTTTATAAATTCAGATACATTTAGATGGTTGCGATTAGGCAAGAGTCAGGTTGAAGGGCTTCGCTGGGGAGGAGATTACTGGTATCATGAATTTATGAGAAATGGCGCACCTTCAATTATAATCCTCCCATTTATAGAAGAACTTAAGGAACAGCCGGTTGTTCCAGCCACTCCGTCTATTCCTACTCCTGTTTCAGGCGCTCCAGGCATATTATCAGGTTTAGGTATGGCGTTATCATTTGCATTATTGGGCGGGGTAATGAGCGTGGTATTTATAAAATCTCCGAGACCTGCAAGAAAATTTATTATCGCATTAGCAGGCGCGTTTATATTAGCCCTGTTCTCAGGCGCTCTAATGCCTACATATGCAGCGGAAAGGCAGATAGGTTTAGGTGTGGTTACCTATAAAGAAAGCGGCCTTAGAGACTACGTTAATAGGTTAAATGCAGATATAGGAGTAAGGGCGTTAGACCAGGTTGAGATTTTACCCGATACCCTATTTTCATTTGACTCTTACGTTCAAAAATACATATCTGAGGGTCATCCCCTTAAGGGGGATAAAGAGAAATTTGGCGCAGGGCTTTGCGATGTAGCAACAGCCCTCAGGCGCTCGGTAGAGGATAGTTACGGATCTCCTGTTATTGTAGAGGTTGAAGAGGATAACATTAGTTCAATAGCCTCTATCGAATTCCCTCAAAGGTTGGCTAATGCGACTGTAGTCGGTTTTAAACTACCGCGATACGCGGCGATAAATCAGGAACAGGCAGATGCATTACTGAGCAGGGTATTAGAAAGTTATCCAAATGTAAAGATTGCGTATATATATACCTCGCACGGTGAGGAATTTTATAACGGAGAGGGCGCTTCTGTATTTTTCTATGAAAATTTAACACCAACCTCTCCACGCCAGGATATCTGGCTCTTAACAAAAGAGCCATACCTAATTGATACTAATAGCCCGGATGATACTTTACAAGAGTTAAGTATAAATTTAATTTCTAAGGCGCCGACAACAACTGAAGCTGCGCTTGCCGAAGAAGAACAATTCACCTTATCAACCCTCCTATCTTATCTAACCACCTCAGAAATTAGAGCTCAGGGCGCAGGCGATATAGTAACAGCAATTTTAGCCGTAATAATTATGGTTGTGTTAGGCAGGGGAAGAATTCCTAAATTTATTAGCGCAATACCCGCACCTTCCGGCAGAGGACAATTTAATTTACGTTTACCTTCATTGCTAAGGGTTGTTGTTTTAGCAGGTTTTGCTCTGGCATTAGCCGCCTGTGCAACTGCGCAGCCACCTGTGCCACCTGTGATAACATCTACATTTATGATTAGGCCTACTGAGATATGGACTGAAGGTAACATAAGCGAACGTATAGATAAACTGCTTAATAACATTGAAGCTGATCCACAAAACAGCGTAGATGAACTGGATGAATTATATAGATTAATTTCAGAGTACGAGGTCTCTGATGAGAGTTTGATAAGAGTTGGTGAAGGTTTAGCGCCGTATTTTCGCAATGCAAGCCGTACTGGGGATGTTGAAAAGAGAGTAGGCGATATTTACAAGCTGATATTCAGCTTCGATAGTGAGAGCGTTACAGATGTTATATTTGACGAATTATTCAACAAGCATATAGTTGAATACGAGTTAGAAGTTGAGAGTACTCTTGAAGCCAGGTTTGCCTATTTAGGAAAGCCTATCTTGCCAAAATTCCTTGAAAAATTGTCAAGTAGCTCTATTAGTTTTCGCACAAGAAATATCAGTCTCTATGCTGTAGCAGCCATCTTAGGATTTAACAAGACTACTATTAGTTCAGCAGAGATAGAAGAGGTTGTCAGATTTATATATGAGACTCAACCACGCTATTATTCCAACGATTATCTATGGAGTTCTGTAATGGGAAAATTCCTTGAAGATAGTATTATGGGCATTTACTTTAGAGAAGATTTTTCAGATGATTTTATCCATTATATAACTGGCAATTTGATTGCTGAAGCAGAGTTGTTGCGAAGAGATGGCATTGAACGAGTTAAAAAAGAAGGTATTGACCCGGCTAGCCCATTGAGCTTGTGGGTTACCAATCTATTGGTATTCAAAGGAGCAGATTCATTATCTGTTGGTGAGCTTAATAGTGCAATAGATATAATGCCAAATTTTTGGGATGTGAATAATGATCACAACAACATGCTGCGCATATTTGTCGCTACCTACCTATCTGAAGAAAGCTATCAGCAGGATTTAATTAAAGTTGCTAATAAGACTGGCCATCCCGCACTTATAAGTGCCCTTGCACAGTCTGGCACAATAGAGAGTAAAGATATTGAACATGGTATTGGAATTCTCCTTCAAGAGGCGGGAGTCGGGCTCTACCCAGAAACAGCCATTGCGCTTGGAAGTATTTTGAAACTTGCTATCAATGAACAAAATGAATCCCTTATAGAGCGAGTCTTTGAAGCATATGGGGAGGTTATAAAAGGGGTACATGAGACTGATCCCTTTTCAGAAGATTTTGTTAAAGGTCTGACACAGGGCGGAGATTTAGAAATTAGCAACATAACTATATTAGCTGCCTCAGGAAACCCACATATGAAATGGCTTTTAGATAACCATATGACACCCTGGCAAGAACACTATGATTTTCTTAAATCTAAAGAAAATGAGGTTAGAGCTGGCATTCTTACCTTTGATGGTTTAATCCTTGATTGGGAGCAGTATCTTAAAGATAACGAAATTCCATCTACTAACTTTATTGGAAAGAGATTAATTCAGCGTTACATAGAGGTTCTTATTTTTGAGGCAACTTTGCGTCCAGAAGACCCGAAAGAAGTAAGATTTTACAAACAGCTTATTCGGACCACATTCTATGAGCCTCAAGTTACTTTTGGCGGTGTTGTAACAACGCAAAATTTTGCTGCCCAATCCGATTTATTAAATAATGAAATAGTCTACAATAACAAATATGGAGTAGATTGGTTTTTAGATTTAGATATATTGAGAAAAGAAATGGTGATAACCTCTCACGAATTCACACATATCTGGAAAAAACAAGATTCTATTTTCTATGCAGGCTCATCTAGCTTAGAAAAGTATGAGCTTTACTCTCTTTTTTTTGAGGCGGAAGGAATTACTGATTATCTTATTAGTAGCTATGATTCCGATTACTTAAATAAATTAACATCAAATGGTGAATCAGGTTTTGGTTTTGATATAAGACGAAACTCCCAAAGCCCAAAAGAGGCATATGTTACAATTTGGGAAGATATTACAGGTATATCACCAGAAATATCTCCCTTACCCGTATGGGCAGAGCTTCATTCTCTTATTACAGAGCTTGTTGTGATGTCTACTGTAGGTTTATCAGGCGAAACGCAGTCATTGGTGGAAACCGCAGCGGATACCTATGGCCGTGGCACTATGATAGCTGAGCTTGGGGTATATTTCAAGTATGAATTAATGGTATCAGAAAATAGGATAGATGAACGAATAGCCCATTCAGCTGGCTTATGGTTCCTTGACTTAATGACCACTTCAGTTGAAAAGGGTGGCTTAGATATTGCCAACGCAGAGCTATCTGCTAGAGTCTTAGACTTAACCATAAATCAGTTAGATAAAGATGGCAAAATCGATGTTTTAACTGCTGAACTTCAGAGGAATTTACAACCGCGAGGCACAACAATGTCAGATACCGAGGTTAGAAAATTCATAATAGAGAAGTTAATAGATAATTTAAAGAGTGAAATTTTAGCTAATGAGGAATATAGAGTAGATGAGGATGCTACCTATACAGATATAAGTTCTAATGCCAGAGGTTTTTCAGAGCGATTATTGGTTTATGCTAATAGCGATACTTTCATAGATGGCATAAAGGCTGAAGTACTAAATAGCATAATAGAAGGAGCTAGACCAAGGTTAGTTGGTTATGATTCTTTGGATAAGATTCAAACCGCAGGCATAAGTACTCCTTGGCAGGCATGGTTAGCCCTAATCATTATGGCTGTGTTAGGTAGGGGAAGAATTCCTAAATTTATTAGCGCAATACCCGCACCTTCCCGAGGTATAGGACGATTTAATTTACGCCTATCTTCATTGCTAAGGGTTGTTGTTTTAGTAAGTCTTGCTCTGGCATCAGGTATAATTATTTCAGGCTCTAGTGCCTTGCCTGTTTCTGCTGGCGCTCCTGTCCAACAGACAGAAGATGGCATAATAAATGAACTCGTAAGCCGCGGATTTAACGAGGAAGAGGCAAGAATCATTATTGACGAACAGAGACTCCTAGTTCAGCGTATGGCACCGCAGTTGACCGAGGAAGAGATTAACAAAGTTCATTTAAAGACATATCCGAGGACATTCTTTTCTTATGCACAACATACTATTCTATTTTGGGTTGCGTTAGCCGGAGCAGTTCTTCTTACTGTACCATTTTGGGTCAGAGGATTTTTGGGCTTATGGCGTGGAAAATCACCTATATGGGCAATAGGTTATTTTATAATGTATGCTATCGCAATGGCAGTACTGGCTTTAATTGGTATTAATGTTATCTATTCTGATATGTTCCTTAGCGCCGCCGGTTTTCAAGCTCCTCTTAGCGAGAACATGTTTATAGACCGAAACGATCCCAATGCGACTTTGAAAACAATAATAGCTCATGAGACAGCCCATAGACTCTTTGCCAGAGATTCGGAAGTAATAGCCACCGCCGTAGGAAATCTTCGCACCATGGAGCAGGGCTATGCAGTTTATGAGCCGCCGCCTTCTCTCCCTTATGCCGCAGAGCGCTTGGAGGGATATAGGCTGGCACAGACAGCCTGGCAGTTAGGCCAAAAAACCAATAATCCTGAAAATGCATGGCTTTATCTAAGGTTAATTGCTGAAGGCAAGCAAAATGAAGCCGAAGAATTTAGAAAAAAACTTTTAGGAACAATTGGCGTGCCCCACCTTGCAAAGACTGTAGCGCCTGAAGGGCAGCCTCAAGCCACAGCAACTCCTTCAGTTACAACTCAACCCCAGCAAGGTGGAGGCATAGACGAGTGGCTGTATGAGCAGTATAAAAATGCCAAAACCCAATATGAGGATGCAATAAATGGTCAAAGCTCTCTGGGGCGGTATCAAGGTTATTATGCACGGCATAAGAGTTTTTATTCTCAAGTCGTTGATCTATTAAAGATGTTCTGGTATCAAATTAATGAAAAATGGGCTGGTATGTGGATGTCCATTTACCAAGGAAGGCTAATAGCAGTTAATAGCCCTCTTATCTATGCGTCTAATGTTACCACTTCTAATACAGAATCTATTATTTTACAGAAGGGGAATACCACATATTACTATGATAGTTTGCATCGTTCACCCTCACCGTTTATGATTCTTGAAGATGCTAATGATCCAAATTCTGTGATAAGACCTATGACACTTGATGAGGTTGACTTTTTAGAGCGTGCAG
>CAZDNS010000003.1:8668-38778 GCA_964506845.1 uncultured Planctomycetia bacterium
AAAGACAAGACAGGTATTTGGAAAATTATTAATATTCCATTATTGGTTTTAGGTGGTTTGGCTGTTTACTTTGGATTTGTATCTTTGGGTGGATGGAACGTTTTGATGGCACCTCAAGAGATTATGCCCACTACCGTAGCACCTGTAGCGCAGCCAACTGCAGTTCCAGCATCTGTAACCCCCACTATACCGCAGGGCTTTGCGCTTAAAGTTGAAGAATCAATTATTATAACAAATAAGCAAGAACTTATTGATTTAATACTTGCAACCAATAACTCTACAGGGGTAAGGCGTTTCTATATAAAAACACCGTGGTTAGACACTTCGGGTTTAAGAACATTATTAATTGAGCCTGTAACCAGAGAGACCTTGGTTAATATGCTGTCCGCTATGCCTGACTCTGGATTCACTTTAAGGGTCAGCCTTGAGCAGGGCCCATCTGCGCTGTTTATAAGGATAGCCGAGGTTTCACCCCAAGGACAACTTCTGCCAACACAAACTCTATCCTCGCAGCTAGAGCAGCAGCCGCCATACCTTGCAGGCTTGGTAATCCCTATCGGTATGTCCGCGCTCCTTAGCAGGTTTAAAGACTGGTTAAGGAGGAATAGAAGAAGGATAATAATTACACTCTCTATCCTGTCACCTATTCTATTACTTGCAGGGGCTTATGCAGGAGCACGTATCTATGGAAGCGGCTTCTCAATAGAGCATGCCATTCAATTACCAGCGCCAATGCCTCTGGTTGAGCAAGTAGATGATCAGTGGTATATGAACAGAAGGGTTATCTCTGATAAAACCCTCAACACAATAAATACAAAGGCAATTGATGAGGCAATTGCCAATGGTACTGCTAACAGAGAGTACTGGCAGAATATATTCTCCAATTACCCAAAAGACGTCCCAGTATCATATCTCATAACCCCAGAGCGCATTAAGGCTCTCTATGAGACAAAGCAATTAGACCATCTATTCAATGGCTTAAGGACACAACCCGACTTACTCTACCGCTACCTCTCTGAAATCCCTCAAGACCAATTTACAGACTTTGCCAGATACTTTGCAACGCTTAAGCCAGGCACAAGACAGCAGGTATTTGACATATTATACCATCGCCTAAGAAACGACCTTCTAATCTTAGAGAACTTAGGTGCTATAAAACCCGGATATACTGCCTTATTAACCCAGTCCAACCGCATGGAACTCCTCTATGCCACTATGACCCAGATGCTAAATAGGATGGCTCCATTACCTGTAGGTGAACTCCCAGACGGTCCAGTAGCTCCTATGCCTGTTATGGGATTAACGAAGAATCGTTCTATAGATAATCTCTATAAGACATTCGAAGAGGTAATCACAGACTATAAAAATCAAGGCTACACAGTTACATTACCTACACCCGAGAGTATTAATATCTCTGAGGTAGTGGGATTAATTGGGTATTATCATGGTCTTCCAGATTTCTTCCTTGAAGATAATCGGTCTGCACAACTTTTGCAATGGGTTCTGGAACAGACTGACCCAAAAAATCCATCAGCACATATGGTAAGCGATAAAGAACTTCTTGCTGAGGCAATGAAACTGTACGCTGAACAAGATAAGACTATTGATTTATTCAAAGTAATAGCCACAGTAGGTCATTATTATAAAGCTATGTCAAGAGATCCTTCGCTAATTCTTGGCGGTGTTGAGGTTCGCGGGATAGAGGATGGACCTACATTTATTGGAACACGTCATGACTCTATGGCTTTAGTTTATGGGTTAGATCCTAATATAAAATATAGTGTTGATGAAAATGGCCAGCCAGTCTTGCGCTGGAGGCCTGTGGATGCTAATGGCAATGACTGGATTCCACAGGGCGAAAAGGTAGGGATATTATGGCATCCTATTGAGGATGATTTATATCATAGTTGGAATTTCTTCTTAATATCTATGTATACTGATGCGAAATCCTTAAATGCAATAAATGACGATTGGGCAGCTTACTATAAGAAATACCCTGATGCCATTCCCCAAGTTGTTAAAGGAACTTCGTTTTGGGATATAATTACTGCCGCAAGATATGTAATAGGAAATCCAGAGGTTGTAAATATGACTAATAGAGAGCAGGATATGATACTGCTGTATAAGTATGCTCGTATTGTTGGATTAGATGAGACATACGGGACACGCTTTGCCTTTTCATTAGCCACTGGCGAAAAAAGCGAGGGCATACATAGAGGAATCTTTGCACAAGTGGCAAAACATCTATATGAAGACTTAATAATTAAAGAAGGTGTCGTGAGTGTGGTTGCTCAATCAGAACCATTAATTTTTGACCCTTGGAGTGATATACGAGCAATTGAAGGTGGTAGATTACTTCAGGACTATAACAACGAACTCATAAAAGAATGGGAGACTCTTGGTAGACCTTCACTTCAGGAATGGGCTTCAAGAGATCCTAAGAGATTCTGGGAAGTAGCCGAGGCAATTAGTCAAATGACCTTATTGGCCGCACAAAAAAATGTCAGTTTAAATTACCCATTTACATTAGATGATATTCGAGCAGCTATTAGAGACGGCACAATAAATCTCCCAAGCGAGTATAGATTTAACTACTGGATGGAACGAATAAGCCAAGATACAAAATCAACAAAATTACTTGATATTCTTGCTGAGGATATTTATCCATACATACGAGGACTGGTCGCATGGAATCAATACACTTCGCCGGAGACATTTATGCAGCTTGCTCATGATCCAGACCCATCTGTAAGACGTATGGTTGCCTCGGCCTCAAATCCAAATGTCACATCCGAGATTTTAGCACTACTTGCTTCTGATCCCGATTCATCTGTTAGGGATGCTGTCATGGAGGCAGTAATAAAAAGAATCAGGTTCGTTCCTATAAAATTGAGAGATAATATTTATTTTAGTAATTCAACCATAGGTGACCGCTTATTCGTAATCTATATGCAGTGGAAACAAGTCTCACCAGACAAAAAGATTCCAGGAGAAGTAATCAACCAACTCCTTGAAGCCGAACCCCTATTCAGGCGCGCAGTAAAAGAATTACCAGATAAAACCTGGGAAGAGGTTCCTATAACAGGCGATATCAATAAGGATGTAACCGCATTAATTAATGCTGTTGAAACAGCACTAAAGACCAAAACACAAGCACCTGAGATGCCAAGTCTAGCGCCAACACAACCCGCTGTGCCTGTACAGATACCCACCCCCACCTCACAGATACAGGAACAACCCAATATGTTCTGGTCTGTTATAACAGGTTTATTTACCCAGCGCAGTGTCTCTGCATATACAGAGGGTGTTCAAGCTACAACTTCAGAGCTTGACCTGCTTAATTTAACCCTGCCTTTAGTTATATTCGGGCTCATATTTGGCGCAAGAAGGGGCGGGCGTGGCGCGATAAGAAGACTAACTGGCGTTAGAGAGATATTTGGCAGTCTTCCGAAGGCAACGTTAACTTATATCCGCTCTGTAAGGGTTCCTGAATTAAATATGCCAAGATTGCTGAAAAGGACAGTTTTGTTTATATCTGTTTTAGTTTTGCTTTCAGCGTGCAGTCTTGCATCACCTCCTATAAGAGCACCTACAGCTGCGCCGGCAGTGACGCAAGCCCCTGTTCAACCAACGCTCCAAGCACCGACCTCTCCTGCGCCTACCCGAGTTCCTCCTACGCCTTCTCCTGCTACAGAGTGGTTTAAAGATATAGAAAAGTTTATAAGAGAGATAGCTATGCCAAGAGAGGCGAACTATTTCAACCTTGCCCGCATCCCTGGCAATATGAGCTCTGACCATACCCAGTTACTCTTTGAAAATGAGGCAAATCAACCTGTTCAGCCATTCGGAAAACTTGATATGTATACAGGTTTGACTGCTTCCTATACAGCCGCAAGCAAGGAATCGCTTGATATAGGTTTTCTATTAGGCGTAATTGAACAAAAACCCGCATTTGCAAATGTCCAGCTTATTGCCGATGACGCAGAAAAAGTCGAACTTAAAAAGAGGAATCTAGAGGTTAACAATGTAAACATAGCTAAACTCTGGCTTCTTGATAAACTAAATAGCCAGCTTCAATATGCCAAGCAATATAATACAGGTATGCTCTCATGGGTGGATGTTGATAATGACGGCGTGGTTAGCCCGGCAACAGATTTTGTGCCTGCTTTGGACGTCGGACAGGAGAGCTGGTCATTGGTTGCCGTTATAGGAGCGCTTAATAAACAGGACGATGCGTTCTCAAAAGAATTAGCGAAAAAGTCTGAAGAACTTCTTAAGACATATAATTTCTCTGTGTTCTATGACCCAAAGACAGGGCTTATGTATGCTGAGGTAAATACCGATTTAACCAAGCGCGACACCTATCCGCTTAATGATATGAACGAAGGGACAATGGCAGTGTTATTTGCGGTATTAAACGGCCAGGTTCCTGAGGATGCGTGGAATAATCTAAATATTAATACGGTGCCGTATGCAACGCAAAATGGCGAGACTATAGACGTAATGCAGGGTTACAGGGCATCTATGCATGAGGCGTGGGCTCTGGGCTGGCTTCCGTTTATGGACAACCCGAATTTCCAGAAATTATACCGCAATTATCTGTATGCCCAGCTTGATATCGCCAATAAAAATGGCCTGCCGGGCGTAGGCGCCACCTCATTTACCTCCAAGGGCTACCAGCAGATAGGTCCTTTTGCCTTAGCATCAGACCCAGGCGACAGGCAGGATGTGGCTACCGCATATGCGACAGCTATGACTATGTTGATTGACCGCCAGACAGGCGCAAAATGGTTTGCAAATCTGTATGCCTATCCGGGCATGGTCGGGAAATACGGTATAGTAGAGTCTGTTGCGCCTGACGGATACGGTAATATCTTAAGCACAGACAGCAAGGGCCTTATTACTCTGTCTCTTTCAGGTGGACTTACAGAAGAGGTCGAGGCATATCTTAAGAGCCATTATGCCATAGACTATAAGACGGGTAAGCCTGCGATAGACCCGGTTACCAAAAAACCCGTAACCCAGTATGGAAAACTTATGAAATTATTGGACAGAAAATACGCGCAGTTAATGGCTCAAAACGGCACGGATATAAGGCTTTTTAGCGGAGGTTATCCTATGCCTGGCCAGACACCTATGCAGGTAAATATTCAGGATTTGCCCAGAGGCCCGGTAGTATTTGATGTAATAAGGGCGCTTAAACTCGAACACCATCATAGCTTAAACGTATACGGCGCATGGGCATTGCCTGTTAATATAAGTGGCGACTGGAAAAGCTCAGGCGGAGGCATTGTAATAGATTACAACATACCTAAAGAAGCCAGAAAGCAGTATGCCTGGAAAGGGACATTTACAGAGCCGGTTAATATATCGGATACGCATTATCTTAGCGTAACAATACCTGCTGATACGCCGCCTGATTATAAATTCAGCATAGAGCTAAAGAACAGTTACAGAGACCTTCTTCTGGGGCATGTCTTTGTAGATACCTCTGCAAAGGATAACGTGATATTGTCGGCAGACGGAAAATGGAAGACCATAGTAATTCCCGTAATGGTACAGGCAGAATTTGCCAAGAAATATCCTATGGATTACTTTGCGGTATCTATTGATAATCCGGATATAGTAGGCATCCCGAGAAAAGGCAGGTTTGAAATAGATGTGGATATTACCAAAACTAACCCCATTACCTCTGCAGTAGTAGTCAAACCGATTACTGAAACGCTTCAGGTGCCGGCAGCCGATACAAACATACTACCGTATATAACGTGGCATCAGGGCGGGCTTATTACAAAGAGGAACATAGAGCAGGGGACGGTTATATTTACAAACGAGACCATAACAGGGAATGCCGACACCGCATGGAAAGGAGGCAGCTTTCCGCCGGTTCTCTTAGGCGCAAAATACCCTGATGGGCATATGAACCTTGTGGTAAGAAACCTGTCTGGAAAGCCGCTAAGTTTTAACATAGAACTTAAAAACCTTGGATTAAATCTGCTAGGCGGAAAATATAAGGTAGAAATTCCCGCAGGCTCTGAGTGGTATGTTGTCGAAATTCCTCTCCCGAGTAATAGAGATGCAGTCTTTAACTATATGACGGTATCCGACGTTACCGGAGAATTTGAAACTGCGGCGGTCACGTTTGAGAAAACGCCCCCGGGCCTGTCACACCTGCTTTCAGGAAGCCAAGCTGCCGCGGGGGTTACTACGCCAACTGTAACTGCTACAGTTACGCCTGTTTCGCCGGCCACTATGCCAGCTGTTACCCCCGTTGCTCCCGTTACTCCAATAGCAGTATCTCCAGTAGCGCCAGTTACGCCCGGTATCATTTCAGAAGTTATAAGAACTTCAGTCTTTCCGGTGGTAGCTTTAGCAATTACTATCGCTATATTTTTGTATCGCAAACAAATTATAGGCTGGTTAGAAAAAAGAGGAGCTTCGAAGAGAGCAGCACTTATTTCCCTAATTTTATTAGCTGGCCTATCGGTTATTCTGGACCTTTATGCAATTGGTCAATGGCAATTTGGAGGAAAGGCAGCTCCGATAATTACCGAAATACTCGCACCAGTCATAGCCCCTACTGCACAGCCATTGTCGCTACAACAAGTTTTAATTATTATTGCCGGTTTAGTCAGTTTAATTATAACAGGAGTTGTTTTGTTCAGGTTTAGAAGCAGGGTGAGGGCATGGGTGGTAAATAACAAAAGAATCCTTAAAGCGTTTACAGTGATTGCGATTCTATCCCTTGGCGCATTCGGTATAGCATACCTGATAAACCATATGCAACAACCGGCGACAGCTCCAACTTATACAATGGCTGATCTGGATACATTATTAGGCAGATTAAATAGCCCTGATAGAATAGTAAGAAGCCAGGCATCAAAGAATATAGTGCAGTTAGCATATGACAATCCAGAAAATGCAATCTATATTATTGAAAGAGTTGACAGTTGGGCTAACAATGTTTTGAAAAATCCCGATGACAGATTGAGGTGTTATCCAGAATTATTAGATACATTCGTAAAAATAGGCATAGGTGATTATTCCAGCGTAGATATAGAGACAGATAGGCTGATTACCGAAAGGGCATTCCTTATGATATTAATGTATTTTGATAAAAAGGATGAAAATCTTGCAAGGATTGCTCAGCAGGCCGTTTTGGATTTTGCGTCAGGGGTTAGTGGTAGTAAAAACAGTGCTATTAAATTGACCGTGTTAAGAGGCGACCTTGAAAAATCCGATACAGGTTTAAGACTTATTTATACACTGCTTAACGAAACCGAAGAGCCCATAATAAAGTTATTAATCCTTGATATGCTGGAGGGCATTCAGGATAGGGCGCCTATATTTGATGCAGCCCATACAGGCGGACTCTGGTTTAGCTATCTTTATCAAACTCTTATGCCTTATGCCATAAGTTCCGACAATAAAACCTTAAGCGACGCAGCAGCAAGGGTATTTATTAGTCTGACTAACAGCCAGATTAAAACCACAACGTCGAGTGGCCTTGAAGAACAGGATATCTATCTGGTAAGCGATGGATGGGTTGCCGGAAACATATCGGAAGAACTGATGAAAAAGATAGTCGCAGACACTAACAGAACATTTCTTGTCCCGATTACTGCCGAGCTTGATGGCGCAAGGACTAAAGGAGATTATTTAACCGAACTAAGGCTCTTATGGATTATGGAACAGCTGGGCTTAAAAATTATAATCAGTGGTATAGATATTAAGGATAATAAAGGTAATACACTCTCAGAAAACCAGGCAGGTCTATTAATTAACCATCTTAACCGTCTGTATCCAATAGACGATGGGAAACTAACCATTGCTAATGTTGTAGCCCACAGGACAATAGTCGCGATAGCAGGAGGGAGATTACAACGCTTTGTCGAACCACCCCAGAATCTTACAAAGGCCGGCCAAAGGATAGAAGAATTTGACCGCCTTAATAAAGAATTAGAGGATGCGCTTGTTGTGCTCGAAAGCGCTTACGATTCAAGTGATCCAGTAATGCATAGATTAGCTATGTCTTCCATAGCCGATTTATTGAAGAATGACTTTACATCCCCGAGAGGGATTTATGAACCATTGATAAGATTTTTAGTAGATAAAGCAAATAATGGCGATGTGGATGCAGTAAAGCTGCTCACAGCAGTTATAAACGACGCCGATATAGGTTTTGAAACTACAGAACCTCTTCTATTTTATCGTGGGATAATAATTGGCATTGTATCCGGTTTACAGCCTACCGATGCGTATATCAGAAGGTACATAAATAATAGAATTGATGAGAAACTCAGGGAACAATATACCAGAATGTCCTCAGGTGATTTTAATCATGCCGCCTTAGTAAATTTATTTGAGATAAAGAAAAAACTTCTAACACAGGGCGACATTACGGATGCACGTAGCAGTATAGAGTTGCTGTTTAATATAAGAGACATACTGCTTGCTAATCAGGATAATCCAAAGATGAAGGAATTACTTATTATGAGTGATGAGACAATCGTGGCGCTGGTTAATACAAAGATAGCGGGGTCAGATTATGAGATAAAGCTTGTAGTGTCAGATTCCCAGGTAAGCACCATTTTAAATTCTCTCTCAAAGACAGATAAATTCCATAATTTGAGATTGATAAAGGGAATATTAGATACCAGAGGCATAACCTCCGTAACTTCGGATACACTCAGGCAGATAGATAGATATGCCTATTCGGCTATCTTAAATGGAAGTCCTGAAGAGGCGGAATTGGCGGGCAAGGTTATAAGCATGCTTTTTGCAAGTGGCACCACAACAGTTGACCATACAAAGGAACTGACAGAGGCTTTAATTGATGCCCAGAGTAAAGGCGACTTAGACCGCGCAAGGGTTATAGTTGATACACTTATCTTAATCCATAGCGTAAAACCCATACCAAACGCAGAGGCTCAGGTTTTGTTAAGAGAGGAAAATCTCTGGAGGTTATTTACTTCAGGCGATGCAAGATTAAGCAAATCAGCCCAGATACTTATTCTATCCTTGCTTTCGAACCCGACAAGCGTGACAGGTCCTGAATACATCAGCCAGCTTAACGGAATTGCAGGCAGACTTAATGCTAATGTAGTCAATAATGTTCCAAGACCCGCCTTTATTCCTACTGCCAATAGATTGATAAATATGGTTAATTACCTGAATTATATCAGGCCCATCCCTTCTAGTACGATGAACACTCTTAAAGCCGCAATAGCTCCATATCTGCCAGAGGAAAAGGCGCCGACTGTTGAACAACTTGCAGCGCAGGACATTGAGAAATTCCTCGATGAAGAAAGGGATAAAATCGCAAGGATTAATGCCGATAGTTCCCTCACTGACCAGGTAAAATGGACTACGATAGAGGCGGAGATAGATAACGTATTAAAACAGGCAAGGATATATACCCTGCCGAGAGAGCGCGAGTTAATCAGAAATATGCTTGTAGAAGCAGCAGTTTCGCCGTCAAGTTCTTCATATGTTACCAGAAAGATAGTTGATAAGTTAATGACTCTTGTTGAAGAAGAACTTAAGAGACCTGTGTTTGAGGATATAGAACAGGAACCTCTTGCTCCTGGAGAGGCGCGGGACCTTGGCTACGCCTCAATGCTTGTTAAGACAGCGGGTTCAATAATAGGTCTAAGCAGGCTTGACTATAACGCTGAAATCACCAAAATGAAGGAATGGCTTGTTCTTAGCGTTAACGAAGGAAATGGTATTACAGAAGACCATCTTATATACGCGAGGAAGAACCCTGTTTTAAATGACCCCAACAGAATACTCAGACTTGCAAACAGAAGGGATTATGTGTGGTTTGCAACAGGCCTGATAGAAGCGCTTGGAGAATCAGGAACCAACATATATGCGAATAGAGACGATATAGTAAATACGATATCGCCTTACCTTGGCAAATGGGATAAATATGTGGATTCCGCTATCTTTAAGGCGCTAATGAGAATAGGCATGCATCAGGGTACATCCAACACCACCTCCCAGCATATTATCAGGGATATCCTTACCCCCTATATAAAGGATACATCAAGACCCATTGAACGCAGGGTTATGGCATCTGAGGCAGTTGTAAATATTTCCATAGAGTCAAATGTGGATGTAACAGATGAACTGCGTAATCTGATGTTTGATATATCAAAGACTTATATAGCCAAGCCGCTTAGCCAGAGGGATGAGGATATCTCATACAGGTCTATTTATGTGCTGGGCTCCCTCGCCCTTTTAAGGAATACGCCGGAAAGGATGAGGATAGATTCAGTCAATTTACTGGTTAATTATCTTGGTCGTAAGGAAGAATTTGCGCTTGCTCGGTCTGAGAGCGCCCATATGTTCGGTGAGATAGCCTATAACGGCTATATGCCCAGAGACCTCATTCAACCCATTGCAGACAGTCTCGCTGTATATAGCGCAGATAAGAAAGAAGATATCTTTGTAAGGGCTATGGCAACTAGGGCCTGGCTCAGATTTGTCGAGAATGAAAATATAGTTGCCAGCCAAAAAGACATAACAGTTATGAATACGAGATTCGTAGAGTTATATGAAGAACTCGAACAATTACTTAAGGATACAAGAGGCGGCTATGCAACACTTTCAGACGAAGCCAGAAGAATGGCAGGCGATGTATATAAGTGGTCAAAGGAGCAATATGAACTAACCCAGCGTCTGAATACTATTAATAACAGATACCTGGAACTGCAAAAAGTGTGGCAGAGCGTTGTTTCATTCGCCCGGGATACAGGCAAGACCAATCTTACGAGGTTAGAAGAGGTAAAAGCAGGCGAGGATGCAAGATACCAGAGGGCGCAGGCGCTTGCCGGCATGTGGACCTCCAACCCCGTGCCTTTAACCAAGGGAGAGATAAACAGAATCCTTGATGAGATGAAATTCCCTGCTGCGCAGGCTGACCTTGATTTCTGGTTTAATTATGCCGGACCCCAGGGGCGTAACTGGAACGCCGAGATATTCAAGATGCATTTAAGCAATATACTCCTTGTAAGGCAAATCGCAGCCGCTAAGGGCCTGGATTATGCGGGAAATAAATTAGACGGCTATTATGCCTCGCTTATCACAGAGTTTGGTTATACCACCCAGGATATAAGCACAATTATTGATTATGTAGTTGCCATTGAGGCAGACCCAAAACTCAAAGAGCTTATTCAGAACAATGTGCTTTATAAACTTCAACTTGAGAAGAAAAAGGAGGAGGCAAGGCGTTCAGTAGAGGTTGCATTCCAGACCCAGCAGGCGATAAGAGACGCTGTTAGTAACACATCCGCTGCAGATAGAATTGACTGGGGGAAAATGACAGAACTCCTTGCCGCAAGGGGCCTCGCCTATCAGACAGCTGGCGACAGGACCTACTGGGAGGAGGTGGCAGGCAGGCTTAACTGGAACGGTGGTGCCATAGCAATGTTCTTAGATTCAGGCATAATGCCTTCACAGGGAGGCGCTCCAAAAGGGCCTGAGGAGCCGAACTATGGCCGCGTTGAAACAGAACATCTTACAGGTATGATTCACTACTGGGCAAAGTATTTGTATGATAAGCGATTATCTAAGGCAGAACTTCCATCAATCTTGGGTAGTTATGACACTGTAATGAATATATTGCTTCAGGATGACAGCACTGCATACAAAGAGGTAACTACCCAGAGCGATGAGGGCAGGAAGCGTCAGATTGCAATGGTGTATTTCAGATATACAGGCCAACAGCTTGACTGGAATACTGTATGGGGAGGGGTAAGGGTATCCGATTATATAGGTAATCATAACCTGCTGATAACAGGCACTGACCCATTCTCATTTGAATTTATTATGAAACAGAATGTTTCAGCCGGAGATTCTGAAGCCGCGATAAAACAACTGGCAGCAGGAGACCCTGTTAAGGAGATGCTTATAAGAACAAGTATGAATGTGCTTATGAGGCTTCCGTACGAGGGAGAGCTTGACGGCTGGGTTAGCGCTGGCCTTGTGACAGAAGAAGCAGCGCGAAATGCCTTTAAGACATCCGATGAATATTATAAACTCTTTGTCCGTTATATAGAAGGAGACATCTCCTACTGGGCGCAGTATCTCTATGACACAGGTATGAGGCCGAGCGACCTCTCCAAGATAATTAAGGCAAGCGAGAGCCAGGCATTCCAGGATATACCCCAGATATCTTCTTCCAAAGGGATGTCTGAAGCAGAGATACGCGAGATTGTCAGATGGATGTCAAAGACTATTCTTGGAAGAGAACCGAATAACGAGAATGAATTAAGAGGCTGGGTTGAGCCTATTGTGAATGGAACCTCAACCCTTGAAGCCCTTGAGGCGTCTATGTACAGTTCTACAGAATATAGAGGAAGGGTTGATGCCTATGATAAGAAAAACGAAAGATATGTCACTAACAGGATAAACTCTATAAAGGATCTTTATGTGTCCATATTCGGAAAGGAACCGCACAGGTATGTTGTAATTTTCTATGCCGAGCAGATGCACCTTAGCATAAAGGATATTGAGGTAGAGTTACTCAAACTGAAAAATAGGGGGGTAACAGACGTATATGCAGAGCTTTCCAAACTTCCGACTTTCCGGCAGCGGTTCTTTATACCCAAAGCGGCTATAACCCAGAACATAAAGGATGACTTAGCAAAATTCTGGGCAGCATGGATGGTCCAGAATAATAAGTCAGAGGCATATATGAAAGTCTTCTTTGCCAATATGGAATATATCATAAGCAAGGGTTTCACAAATCCAGGCGAGGTCAGTTACTGGACACTCTATATGACGGAGTTAGGCAAAAACCGCAGTTATATGGACCGTTATTTTGAAAACCGCGCATTTGTAATGGGTCAGGGCTTTACAGATATAGGAGAAGTCGGCTACTGGACGCAGTTTATGACCGATATGGAAGACGTTTTAATACCTGATAAGAAAGAGACTATCCAGCAGTATATGACGAGATATTTTGATAATATGCGCACCCTCATAGAAATAGGCTTCTCTAATAAAACAGTCCAGGATAGAGGAAAACTTGGTTACTGGACATTGTATATGACGCAGGCAAAGACTAGTAGGGTTTTTATGGAGGAGTTGTTTAAGAACAGGGCAGTTGTCGAGCAGATGCTCGGTATTACAGAGTCTGATTATATAAGCGCCTCGCGCGATTTAAGGGATCAGACGCTTAAGATGCAGGAGTGGTCCAGCGCTCAATATGATTTAACGGTTAAAATTAAAGAGTTTGGATTAAGGCTTAAGGAGTTTCAAGCCCAATGGGAACTTCAGGAAGAGGCGCTGCAGGGTCTTAAACAGGAATTTGTGGTTACAAGGACACAGCTTAAAGAAGCAAGAGATGCCCGTTTACAAGCCAGGCTTGACCAAAGAAGAGGACAGCCTCCTATAACCCAGGGCGATATCAGCAGCATTTTGGCAAAGGCAGGAATGGGTTCAGGCACCGGAGATACAACTTACTGGTATGACACAGTCCATCCTATGGGCTGGACAAAAAAGGATTTTGAGGATTTAGTAAACTATATGGGTAACATTAGAAAGTTATTAAAAAACTCAGACCCATCCAAACGGATAGACCCCATACTTTTAGGCTATTACGCTATGTTAATGGTAAATGAAGGTTATAGTTTTGAGGAAATCAGTATAATTATAACCTACACATTGGAGATATATAACGACGCGGAAATGAAGAGCCTTATAAGACTTAATCTCCATCCAACCGATTCGGATATTGACAAAGCCTTAAACAATATGATTCATAACTGGGCAAAGTACAGATATGACAATCAACTTTCAGGAGGCCAGCTCAAGTTATTCCTTACGAATTTACCAAATGTATTTGAGGCGCTCTATAATAACCCGAGCGAGACAGCATTTACCAGAGCCTTATTAAAAGAACCGCCTGTTGAGATTAGAAAGAGAGAAATCTCTCTTATGTATTTTGACATATTTGGGTTTTTACCGAGATGGGGAAATAGAGAAATAGGTGAGGTTGCAGACCACCAGGCATGGGAATATCTAAACAGCGGCTTATCTATAGAGGAGATAAAAGCAGAGCTTCAGGCTAAAAAGGATAGAGGCGAAACCGTGACAGGAACAATGCCAGAGGTTGTTGAAAAATACGGCGTAAACGACCCGTATATTCAACTCTTTAGAGAACTGCTTTATAGATTCCCACAAAACGAAGCAGAACTCCTCGAGTTAAAAAAATCAAATTTAGAGAATGCCAGAAAGATTATTATGGCTTCTGGAGAATTCTTTGATATTCACTTAAGACAGATAGAGCCTGATGCAATGTACTGGACGCAATTTATGATAGATAATAATATGACACCGCAGCAGCTTGAGGAATTCTTTAAGTTAAAGGCTACTTTAGGGCCTGTTATACCAAAGGCTTTCTTGGAGCCGGCTACACCCCAGTTAAAGACAGATGGTGAAATAAAGGCTGTAATCTCAGTTATGTTCAGGACAATACTTAAGAGAACTCCGCATAACGAATTAGAATTAGACTTCTGGCTAAATGTCTATAAGGCGGCTGAAGCCAGAAGGAAGGGTTCGGGCTTTGCAAGGATAGAGAATGAGCTCTACGGCTCTAACGAATATAGAGAAAAGGTGCTGGGCGACCAATGGGATGGAACGAGATTCCTTTCAGACCGTATGGGAGATTTGAGAAGGCTGTTTATTGAGGTATATGGCAAAGAGCCCCCAAGAAATATATTGATATATTACGCTGAAAGCACAGGCAGGCCGCTGCGTTTTACAAAACCAGGGGATGGGAATATTGAAGCAGAGTTGAAAAGATTTAAGACAATAGAAGAATTAGAAGAGAGTGTTTCAAAAAGAGAAGATTATATAGAAAGATTTAAAACCCAGGAGCAACTGCTGACCATACTTATGGGACAGAGCAATGTAGCATACTGGACAAATTTTATGAGAATAACAAAAAAAGACCTCGCTTATATGGAGAGATATTTCAAAAACAGAGAATTTATAATAAGCTTAAATTTATTTACCGATATAGGCGACATAGGCTACTGGACGCAATTTATGACAGACATGGAAGATGTATTGGTTAAGCAGAAGATAATCTCAGGACCCGGTGAGCCTATGCAAGAATTTATGAGACAATACTTTATAAATATGAATATCCTTATAAGTATCGGGCTTTCCGATAAGACACTTCAGGATAGAGGAAAACTTGGTTACTGGACAATGTATATGACACAGGCAAAGGCTAGCAAGGCTTTTATGGAAGAGTTGTTTAAGAACAGGACAGTTGTCGAGCAGATGCTCGGTATTACAGAATCCGATTATATAAGCGCCTCGCGCGATTTAAGGGAGCAGACGCTTAAGATGCAGGAGTGGTCCAGCGCTCAATATGCGTTGTTGAAGAAATTAGAAATGATAGGCGAATTTTACAAACGCCTGCAGGAACAACAAAATGCTACCCTGACACCGAGGGACAAGGCGATACTTGAGGCAAAGGAAGCATTTGAAGAAAGATATAAGCGTTCAAAGATATTGTCTGAGATGTGGGCGAGTAATCCTACAGTTATCAAGAAGCATGAAATAGTGCCTGTCCTTCAATGGAGGGGTTTCGGCTCCACGCGGGGAGATGTAGAATACTGGTTTGAATTTGCCGGGCCAGCAGAATTTTTTAGAGAAGAAGGAAAAGGGAGGAACTGGAACCTTGAAATGCTTGAGTTTCATATGGACAATGTCAAGGATGTCAGGGACCTGATGAAAGCAAGGGGTATGGATACAGAGGTGGCCGGATATTATGGGTTGCTTATGACAGAGCAGGGTTATTCCCTGGCTGAGGTAGAGATTATGCTGGATAATGTGACAGCCATAAATAACTCCAGTGAGCTTCAGATACTTATAAAGAATAACATTATATTTACCGTTAAAGCCGAATCAGAATTGGCTAAATGGAAATTGTTTAACGACATGGTTCATTTCTGGGCGAAGTATTTATATGACCACAAAATGGATATCAGCGAATTAAAGCCGCTTTTAGAGAACTATGAGGCGGTATATAAGGTTATGACCGAGGAAACGGATATCTATGAGAAGCGCTTTGACGCATGGATACAGGCCGGTTTTGTTCCTGAGAAACCGCCGAAGGGCTCACCGCTCTACAAAAAACTGTTTATCAAGTATATAGAGGGAGACCTCTCCTATTGGGCGCAGCAAGTCTATGACACCAATATGAAACCCAAAGACCTTGTTAGAATACTAAAACTAAGCAATAGCCAGACATTCCAGAATATACCCAGCGTATCTTCTTCAGGCAGGATGTCTGAGGCAGAGATACGTGAGACGGCAAAGATGATGTCCTTCATAATCCTAGGAAGATACCCTCGCACTGATGTAGAACTTGAAGACTGGGTCAGGCCGATTATTGAGGGAAAATCCACCCTTGAGCACTTAAAAGCCACAATGCTTGCATCAGACGAGTATAAGCAAAGATACGGAAGCGGCTACGCCGCATACGATCCGGCCATTCTGGATAGCCCATTTATCAAACAGACTATAAAACAGAGGGTCGACAACAGCTTCGCACTATACTGGGTAACGTGGATGATAAAGAATAACAAATCAGAAGATTATATGAAGCTATTCTTTGAAAATATGGACTTCATAATCAAGACAGGTATGTTTAGCGGAGAAGGCGATATCGGCTTCTGGACTCAGTTTATGACTGATATGGCTGGGGATGTATCTAAGGGCGCTTTGGTAGCTCCGGGTGAACCGATGAGAAATTATATGAAGAAGTATTTCGCGAATATGAAAGTGCTTATAGGAATGGGCTTTCCGAGTAAGACATTCCAGGAAAAAGGAGAACTGGGTTTCTGGACACTTTATATGACAGAGGCAAATAAAGACGCGGCGTATATGAAAAAGTTGTTTAACAATATAAAGACAGCGGAAGAACTGCTCGCAAGCCAGACAGGCCAGATGCAGTTTACCGAGGAACAGAGGATAGGACAGGTGGGTTATTATGCCTCATTGATTACCGAATTTGGTTTATCGGCGGAGGATATGCAGGTTCTTATAGATACCGGTATAATGCCTCAGCAGCTTCGCGCCTGGGAGAGCGAGCGCAGGCTCGGCATTATTGAGGAAATATTTGCGCGAACTCTTTACATACCCGGTCTTATTGTAACCGTTCAGGATAACGCAGCTGATAAGGATGTAACAAGCGCTCTAAGATTTTATATTTCCCATCTTTCCTCTCCGAGCAGACTGTTCGGCAGAAGGGATGCAATTGTTGCTCTTGAGTCCATAAGGGTTATTGCAAGGGATTATGGGATCCCGGCTGAATTGCAAAAAGAGTTACTCGATGCTTTATCCGTGATATTAAAAACCGGGACATACCATGAGAGAGTTGCAGCTTACGGCACTATCTCGGAGATCATCTCAAGCCCCACCGTTTCAAAGGAATTATTTACCTCTAAATTTGAGGAACTTCTAAATTCTTATACGCTTACACCGGATTTATACACCGAACCAGAATTGGTATGGGTGCTGAGGAATATTCTTGAAAAGAGAGGAGAAGATATCGACTATAAATTTTTTGAGGATTTAGCGAGTAAAGCACTCACCGACCTTAATACCTCCAGGGATGAGGCAAGAAGGACGTCAGCGGCATCAACACTGGGAATAATGGTCGAGATCGGCGTATTGCCTACAAACAAATATCCAGATACCTATGTAGCCTTAAAAAGGATTGTTGAAGACAGGAGTTCCAACAGTAGATTGCGAACAGCTGCTATCTGGGGTATCTGGCGCTTAGCAGTGCATGATCAGATAAAAGGAGATGAGATTGACATAATCATAAGCGATTTTATTAATGTAATAAACACAGGGATGGATAATGAATATCAACTTGCTGTTGTTGCCTTAGGAAATATGGCAGAGCTTAGAATTATTCCATATTATAGGATAAGCGAAGTTAATAATGCTATGCTGAATAGATTGCCTACGCTTACCACTAACAGAGATATAGATGAGACAGTTGCAAGTATTGTAAGGGTGAACAGTAGTTCAAATGCCTCAGCCACCACCCTTACTAAAAATACCATAGATATTTTTATAAAGTTACTTTCTGATTCCAAAACCAATCCCTACATTCGTAACAGGGTTTCACAGGCATTAGGCGCACTTATCGAAAAAAGAACAGACCCGGACTTTGGACAGATTCCGATTTCAGATGTGTCTTCAGCCATATCCGCTCTAATGACTGCTATAAATGATGATAAGGATATAGAGGTAAGGCGAAATGCAGTTCTTTCATTGGGCAGAATTTACCGTGCAAGGGAAGACACTCTTTCAGTCATAGATTTTAAGGGTAAAAAGGTAGATGCGGCAGCTGGGGCGGTGTTCTTAAGAGGGATGCTCAATGACACGGCAGTTTCAGCCGAAGTTATTATTGCGCTCGGCGATATAGCGCAGGCATACCCTGAGCAAATTTTATCAAAAGGCTTGGTTTCTATAAGAGATTTCGAGATTAGGCCGGGAGATGATAATAGAATATATCAGGCAAAACTCTATACCCTATGGAGACTGGCTACGACACATGTTGCCTCGCAGGAAGATAAAGCATATGCTATTGCTGAACTAAGAAAAGCGCTTAAAAATAACGATTTCAGCGCGCTTATCGCAATTGATGGCCTAGGATGGTTGGGCTACGCGGGCGCCATTCCTGCAGAATATGCAGATGTGGTTATAAAAGAGATTATCAGCGCTTCAAACTCTATGCCACGCCAGATATTCCCCGAGGTGCAGGGAGAACTTGAGAGAAGGTATTTTGAATACTCTGTTCAGCCTGCCTTAAGGAGCATGGTTATGATTGAGGATGCGGTTACGGCAAATGCCATCTGGAGAATAGCGATTAATCCAGAAGATAGAATAGACAGAAAAGCTGTTTTAATCAGCGTCTTAAATAATGGGATAAAAGATGACTCTATTAAGCCCTCTCTTCATAGGGCATTGGTGTGGGCAAGCTCTGCTATACTAACGAATGTGGATACCAAAGAATCTACAGTAGAAGATTTCTTAACGCTTCTGTTTGCAGATTTGAATGATGCCCAGGTGGGTATGGGCCAGAAGCGCCACCTCTTGCCAATTCTCATCTCTCTAACAAAAGGCAGGGACTTACCCAGCAATTTGGAGGCGCAGGCATTGGATATTTTGATTAATTATATAGGAGACCCGGTAGTAGGAGAGGCAGTTGTTGAACCAATTATAGATTTAGCCACCAGAAGAGGAATTTCTAAGTCGGTAATTGATAAACTTAACGTAAGATTGAATGTTTTATCCTCTATATCTGATAAAACTGTTAGTGAACGTGTAGAAAAGATACAGAATTCTATAAAAAATATCAATCAGAGCATAAATGCAAATCCTTTATTCGAGAAAAGATTTTTTGGTCCTGCGGGTGTATTTAACGTAAGCGAACTCTGGACTCCTTTCGGCGTCCTCAGAGGTTCATTAGGGTATAATCTTGCCAAATGGAATGACACGCATATTGATACGACAAGCGGCCTTATGGTACTTGGCCTGAATAACAGCTTTACCCAGGAGTCTGACCTTGAGGTCTCTCGTGGATTAAGGCATATGTCGGTTATGATTAATCCACAGGATACCCGCGGAGCGTTCCTTGACGCCATTATAGCAGGTAATGATTCGCAGCTTAGAAGCTTAATAGCGTTGCTGGGCGAATCGCAGACAGAGGTAACGCTTGTGTTATCGCCCGAGCTTTCAAGGCCTGAGAAGGCAATTGAATTTATCCAGCACGTGGATAATATTATTAAAGAAACAGGCAGCGAAGGCAAAATCCGTATTGCGCTTGCAGTAAATAGCGACGCCTCTGAAGAAACGCTGGATGTAATTTTTAAAAAAGCCAAAGATATCTCTATTCTTAAAGAGGTTTACATATTTGGAAGTATGTACGGTCCCGAATTTGAGAGCGGATATATAACTCCGTATGGGCTCTTCGGCAGAGCTTACCGCAAAGCAGAGGCTTTAAACGTGCCTATATCACTTGTACTGCCGGCAGGGAAAGAGTTAAAATATGAAACTTCATGGATAGAGCAACTTAAGGTAGAGATAAGTCAGGGCGGAAGGCTTTCAAGATATACTAAGGGTATATACCATTATGGCTCGCCAGATGAACTATTCTTACATGAGGAATCAGCCCAGAAGGCTATACAGGCTATGGTAAATGAACTAGGCTATGAAAAGAAATCCCAGGCAGAAATATTCTTTGAACGGACATTCGGCATTGCCCTAAAAGGCAGAATAATAGAAGGGCTCTGGGATAATATGCCGGATGCGGTAAAAGGATTTTATATTTTTGTATTGCTTTTCTTGATTACTGTTCTTCCATGGCAGAGGCCGATATATAAATTTTTTAGAGTCGGTAAATATAGAAAGACGCCCCATACCTTTACACCTATAGGAAATATTTTATCGTCTATATCTAATCGAAGCCGTATAAGAGAGATATTTGCCGTATTAGTTGTTGTCGCATTGCCCTTGCTTATGTTATGGATAACCGAGGGGCCGCTTCTAATGAGATACAAAGGCGATATTATGAGAGAATTAGGCTTTATGGCGCCCATTTCAGAGATAGGCAGATTTAATATTGTAACTGGTGAACCCGCGGCTTTAACAGACGGTATGCGCGATGAAATACGCCAGGCTACACAAACCAACTGGCAGGGGTTGACCCGTCTTGTAACTGCTTTTGGTTTAGTCGCAGACAGGGCATGGGTTGATGAGGATAAGTTACGCGTAGGCGATGTCAATGCTAATATATCAACTCAGGCAAAATACCTTGCGACGATTGTTTCTGTGGAAGATATGGGAATAATTAATTCGGATGAAGCCCAGACAAGGGTGCTTGCTACATTAACGGCGCTACGCAGTTTAGAATACGACAGGGTATCAGGACACTTCTATAACTATTACAATACTATAACAGGCGTGCCGCAGGAGCAGACAATGGAGGTTGTTTATCCTGGCGGGAAAGTTGGCCTTGCCAGAGGGTATTTTGTCTCCTCTCTTGATAATGCGCTGCTTGATATAATCCTTCTTGGATTAAAAGAAAAATATAAGGATAATACTGAGATAGTAGGCGTAATAGACGAGATACGCTCAAGGTATAACTTTGCTGTATTTAACGAAAATCCTGAAAAAGGTATGAATATTGGGTTTATAGTGGTTCCATATAGCGAATATGAAAGACATCAGTCCCCATATTATTATTCCATATGGGGGACTGAGGCGCGCGCTGCCATTGCGCTTGCAGTTGCAAGAGGCGATAGTAACCTTACTGCCGAAAATTTCTTAAACCTTACGACAACAGTAAAATCTTCCACTCAGCCTGGCGGATCCGCTATTTTAACCACCGGATTTAACGACGGCTCTGCCTTCCAGGTATTTATCCCTGAAGTCCTCCTGGGAGAAAGCACTATGTCAAAGCAGGCAAGGACAATAAATAGAAACTATGCCGAGATTATGCTGATAAAGGGGATTTTTACATCTGCGGCTGAGTCTTCTAAAGGGTATATCCCGAACGCAGGCATCAGTGATTTAAGTGAGATGGATGGCGCTGTTGAAGACCTGACCGTGCCTGTTGCTTTATGGCTTGCCTCAAGCGTAATGCCTCAAGAAATGTTGGAAAAACTAACTGAGTTACGTAGGACTTACCCCGCTATATTTAGCGACCATTTCGGATTTTTAGATAGCATTGTTATAAAAGATGGCAGGCTTGGAAAGAAGGGGCAGGTTACATATAAGATACTTACCTTTAACCAGTCCCTTTCTGTTATAAGTGCATATAACGCGTGGGATATTCCCGATGAGGGCACAGGGTATAAGGGTTTCAGCAGATATGTGCGCTCCTCTGATTTAGGGGATGATTTAGAAGGGCTTTACGCCGGGCTTGATAATCAAACCGGCCAGGCATCTTTAGTGCCGGCCAGGACAGTTATTATCGGGTTATTAGGGCTAACAGCGAGCCTACTTATAGCATCTTCTGCTTTGATTATACATGGTATCAGGAAGTTAATAAGAACCAAGAAGACATCGAGAACAGTTAGCGCAGGCGCTTATATAGGCACACCTCCAGAACCGCCTGAATCAACTGGCGAGGCAGGAGGTTATGGAGAAGGTATGCCTGCACCTGTTGAAAGAGGGATTATAAGAGACAAATCTCCGCCCGAGTTAAAACCCATATATTCCTACCGCGAAAAGATAGGCCGCGCCCTTATGCTTGTTGATAAGAATATCGCATCTGGTGACATAGAATATGAAAAGATAAGAAGACAGCATGACTTATCGGAATCAGAAGGCGGCGGCACAGTCTATAGCGTTCCCACCCAAAAAGGTAATTTCCGCGTAGTTATACAGACCAGACCCTACTATCCTGATAATGACAGAAATAAAGAGCCGATTGCAGAGATAGAATTTATAACAATAGATAAAAGACTCTTAGGCACATTTTTCAAGAGAATCGGCGGCTATTTAATAATGAAACCCATCCCGCCATTACCCGGCTCAAAAGATGTAGCTGCCAAACAGAAGAAAATAGAGACATTCAAAAATGCCTTCTTCCCGGCTGAATCAGGCGATTCAGAGGCATTAAGGCTGATTTTCGCTAATTCTGCCCCCGGTACATATGTTCTAAGTTTTGAAGGGCTTTTCAAAGAAGAAATACAGTTAAATACAATAGGTGATTCTCTACATCCATTACCCAATTTCACAGGCGCTCAAGTAGATATTTTAAACGATATTCCATCAGGAGAACTTCCGATTCAGATTGCTATTGTTTCAAGAAACGCTTCTATAAAACCTCAGGCTATTACTTCCCAGGATATAGCTGACATAAGACAGCAAGCCAACAAAGGCGACTTGGCGTATACGGAAAAAGAACACCTTGAAGAAATTACTCTGAAAGAGACTGCGCCCGTTATAACCGGATATGAATTAGCAAAAGCCAATATATTTGGCAAGATAGCGTTGTTTATAAAAGGTGTATTCGCGAACCGCTGGTTTGTAGAGGGCGATAGCATTGACAGGGCAAAGGCTATGAAACCCTTCTATAGGTTTGAAGATCTTGGCGGAAAAGGCGCATTATTTACAATGGCTCTTGGTATTCTTGCTATATCCCTATTATTTACTTCAGATATGCTTAGCTGGTCTGAGTGGAATCCATATTATGTTACTGGTTTGATAGCAAGTATTTTTGCTTTAGCAGGAATTACACTGCTATTTTCCGGTATGTATGTAAAGGAACATAAAATTATTTCTGGAGGTATGAAAATAGGAGGATTATTAACTGCAATTTTCTCTATAGGCCTTATGCTTCCAAGCACCTATTCTTTAGGATTGGGCATAGCCACAACCTTTATAATAATCACATATATGTTATTCAGGTCTGGGAAGGCTCACTTTAAAGACTTTATATTTATGGCAATATTTATTGCAGCCTCATTTGCGCCATATGTTACACAGGTTTTAGTAACAGGTAAAGTTTGGGGTATAGGAGAGTTTATTCCAACAGCGCTCATACTTATAGGTTTATTTGTATCAATGAAAGGTGTCCTGTCCCGCTTCAGGCTGGCAACAAAGGCAGGTATTTTCACAACACTTATCGGTATTTCAGCCAAATTCCTGCCAGTTATTATGTGGCCTTTATCAGCATATTTGAATAACTTTGATATAACAAGTTCAATTACCCTCTATACTTTAGCAAGTCCGGAAGGCTATCTTTTAATAGCCCTGATTATTATGAGCATAGGTTCGGGTGTATTTAAGTTAGGTCTGGGTATATTTAAATTAGCAGGCAAGTTAGCCGCAGGAAGAAAAATAAACATTGAAACAGATATAAAATTCCTGCCGGTATTTGCTATCGCATTTCTTATAAATATCTTAGGCCTGCCAAGCACTACCTTTTATATCGCACTTGCCGTAATAGGTGTTTTAATCGCTATATATGAATATAGAAATGTCCATAGGACAAGGGCGCTGTTGGGGGTATTGCTTGTCTTATTTAGTTTGTCTTCTCTTCCGGCCGGCTTGGGCCCATCTACAATTGACCTTATAAATACCGGACTAACTACTTTATCTCCTATCTTTACTATCAGTTTACAGAATTCTATGACCTCAGGTCCTGTTATCGGACTATTTGTAACAGGAATATACCTTGGTTTATATATGATGGTTATTCCGCTTTTAGGAAAGATACTGCGCATCCAGAGGTTTAAACATACCTTCTTTGTCTATTATGGCTGGACGATATTCTTTGGAGCTCTTCTAAGCCTTATATTCATAATAAACCTAAACTGGGCTATAAGCAGCGAGATTATGCTCTATCTTTTTGCCTTCGGCTTTGCCGCTACTATACATACCCCAATAAAAGTAGGCGAAGATTTTGGCGTTGTTAAATTATTCCCACAGCCGGATATCTCAAGGTTGGATAGGATTGTAAGAAATGGTGTTCCTGATGAACATAGTGGTATTATAGGGTGGACTCCACTTGCCGATAGAGAAGGTGAAGGAGCAGAAGGCAGGGGTGTTAGTATTATGAATAGCCGCGATAGGCTTTTCTACTATGCTAAAGAAGAACCTGCTGGTTTAGAAATGAAGGATATTAATATAGATACACCTGATGAACTCTGGGAAGAGATTAATGATGAGGAGATAGCCGAGTTTATACTAAGAAAACGCTTTGGTTATGACGATTCAGCGAGAATAGATGTGGAAGATTGCGGCAGAATAAATTCCTCAGAGTTAAACGAATTCTTAACAAATAGATTCTGGAAAGTATTGGGCGCTGAAAATACAGGCGGGCTTTCACAGGTTATTCTTAAAATCCGCACAGGGAAAATCTATAAATACTATATCTTGGCCAAAGCAGCGCGAGATATTTTTGATACGGTTAAAAAAGCCTGGGAAGACCTCGATGAAAACAAACAAGGTAGCACAGGTTTTATATTAAAAGATAAAAATGGCCACCCATTGAGTTATCAGATTTGTAAAAATAACAATATAAAATATATGATATGCTCAGGTAGAGCTTACTGGACACAAATTGCCACTCCTACTGATACTCAAAAAGCCAGAGCTATTTTTATAGATAACAGTAAACTTGATTATGATTTTGAATTTCTATTCTGGCTGGGATATTCTCTCTTGAAAGAGGGATTCTTTATGGATAAACAAGGAAATGGGGGGGTTATACTTAGGGTTGTTCAGCCAAGCGGTAAGGAGTATTACTTAACTCCTTCGCGGGCAACTAAGAGTGATATTGATGAGTTAAAAAATACAAAGGCAAAATATCATGAGATTGATTTTATATTAGCTCACCGTGCGCCCGCATTTGGTAGAGATGATAAACTCGAAGAGGGTCTCGCGGCTACAAATAATTTAAGGTCATGGAATATTCTTAATGATATGCTTAAAAATGGAAACTATAACGATGCTATGAGGTTCTTAAGGGCAAAGATGTTTAGGACCTTTGATATAGACAAACCGTTCCAAGGATCAGAAGACCCAACAATGGGTAGGGAAAGCTTTAGCGTGGTTTCCGATTATGAAGGTATTAGCAAGATGAAAACAGCTATAACTGCGGCAGCCCAGAGAGACCTCACAGGTTTAACATTTGAAGAAATGATAAAACCAGAAAATAAAAGAAGACTAACTACGACATTAGAGGCATTCTATCTTAATAGATATGACGAAAATACACTTGAAAGAATGGGTATATATGAAGATGAGAATGGCGAATATTTCATAAAGGAACATAATGCGTTAAAATATTTTGGCATTCTTGATTCAGATGCCAGGCTCAGGCGGGATACATATATAAACCTTGTTGCAGCAGCTGCAGATCCACTAAACGCCGCACATGTTATCTTCCAGTTTGCCTTGGGCGTGTTTAACAGAGACGAAACAGACCACACACGGCTTAACTTCGAGGCAGGGAAAGCCCTTTTCTATACAGTAGAGGCAGCACAGATAGCAAGTAAAGACGGCTCTTTCTTTGGCAAGGCGCTTATAATTATTGACAGATATAAGAAGGTCTTGAGTGTGAGGTTTAACCTGAAGGATGGAATAATACGCAGAGTAACTGATGATTATGAGGTAGGCAAACTGAACGCTCAGCGAATCGCTCATTATAAACGATTATTGCATCATTTTATGTTCCTCAAAGACCTGAATATATTACTACAAAAATACATCCCTGACTTTAGATTAAGGGAAAGGGTGTTTATAGATTTAACAGATACAGTAGCCCAGGCATCGCTTATGAAAGAAAAGATAGGTTATATGGAGCCAGAGGAGATTATAGAAGATATAGTAAAAAGAAGTAAAGTCGCCGATGCTGACAATGTTACAGCTGAAACAATTAGGGTTTACCAGGAAAGAGTAAAACAAGCTCAAGATGCAAATGATATAATAGAAGCAGGAAATATCTATAGAAACATTGCCCTTGCCTTTGAAGATATCGGTATGAGCGCTAACACCAAATTAAGAAAAGCGCTCATAGAAAATTTCGAAAGAAGGGTTATAGATGTTCTTCCTATGACTGATGAGGCAAAAGATAAATTTAAGGCAGATGCCAAAGCAAGACTTTATGATACAAACTGGGAAGATTATACAAATGTTGTAAGGCAGATTTTTGAAGGCATTACTTCAGATAGTCTGCAACCATATGAACACCTTGCGCAGAAACACTACCCGGCTGCAAAAGTTGAACTTATGAGCCGACTTGCAACAGAACTTGCATTCTCAAGTTCCTTTGCGCTATTAAGCCAGCTTATAGATGAGTTAGATGATACGAAATTATCTGACGCTCGTGAGAATATAAAAACTGAGGCAGGAGCATTGTATAAAGAATATAACAGTGAAAAATACACCTATAAAGGCGAATATATGGAACTCTTCTGTATGCCGCACGGCGCTCTTTATTTAAGCCACGATACCTATGAAAACCTTCAGGCATTTCCAATAATACTTTTTGATGTATATGGAGATGAAGGAGCGCCGATTACTTTCTTTGAGAATATGAAGCGTTTTGCAAGATGGTTTAATGGAGACGAAAGAGCAAAAGACGTGTTTAGAACAAGCCTTCCCACAGAGGCGTATGAGATACGCAGACTAAACCTTTCCTCTTTCTCAAGAAGGATAGAGACATTGTTGTGGCGGCTTGGCGGTTGGTATCTCCAACTTGTTTTTATAGGATGGTTGGTTCTTGGTCAGATAGGCCAGGCAACGCAATGGATAGGCATACTGAATACATCGGTAGGAATTCTTCTATTTGCAATAACTATGTATCAGATTGTTATAATTACAAAATGGGGTATGTCGTTTTCATCAAGCGAGAAATTAAAAAGAGGCGCTCTAATGAGCTGGGAATGGCCTACAAGCACTCTCTCTCTGCTTGGCGTTCCCATACTTTTAATTCCTCCAATGCTTGACCAGATTAAAACTAAGCTTGGGATGTATGTAGATGGTATAAAAAGACCGTTCTATTGGCCATTGAGCGCCAGAGAAGTACCGAGTTTATCTATGTCGTATGCCATAGCAAGGCGGGTGCTTACATTCGGTGTTTTTATATACTTTATTCTGAATCTTCTGACTCCTCTTGCATCAAATACAACCTGGTGGCTGGCTGTAGCTATCCTACAGACACTCTCCTGGACGGTCGGTCCTGCCATAATGTGGTCAACTGGTATAAAATTAAGGGATGGATATAAGGCTAGCCTTGTTATCTATGGTGGGATTTTTATCGGAGCCTGGGTGGGTATTATTGCAACAGGTATCGCTATGGGCATAATAAGTCAGAGTATTTCCTCTCTTATCTGGTTTATACCTGCCATTGTATGGTTCTTTGTAGATTACGGAATAAGGACCTTTGAGGCACACAGCAAACTTCAGGATGAGAAGAAAAAAGCGCTTGAGGAATCGCAGACTGAGATAGAACTTCTAAATAGGCTGAAAACTATTAAGAGCGGTTATAAAACAAAGATATTGGTTATGCCATTATTTAAAACCTTGCTTAGCACAGCTATTCCAGTAGTTATATTAGCAGGATTATTATTCTTACCAGAACCTACATTTAATTTATCTCTTAATATTACGCACTGGTTATTCATTGGGTTGGGTACAATAATGGGTGCTCTTGCCGGAAGGGTTATACAGCATGGCAAAATTCTTGAAAGAGAGAATGTAGGCAAAGAGCCGAAAGGTTTAACCGCAATTTATGCTTTGCCATTTTCTTTGACGAGACTCGGCGGCCTTCCCCGACGACTCAAACTTTTATTAAATACTCAGAATGTATTATACAAAAAAATTACAGACCTTAGGCGCTTAGGCAGGGATGTTAAAGATATGAAGGAAGAAAGCGATGGATTAGGAAAAAAGATAGCAGAGCTTACAGATAGAATAGGAAAATTCTCCAATCTTGATGGGGTAATAAGTAGGTTTAATATAAGCGAATCATATATCTTAATAGGTGCGCTTAATACAGCCCTTGGTGAATTAAAAAAAGCAAATTCTTCACCTGAGGCCCAAAGAGTAGCTGGAGAGATTATACTCAGGATAAAAGAACGGCTTTATGAGAGGAAAGGAATGTTTGGTTTATTTAATGACCAGCGAAGATTTGTTAGAAAAGCGGAAAAAGCAGAAAGGGAAGCAATAGGGACAGGAGAAGATATATCTGGGCTGGTTGAAAAAATAGCAATACTTAAAATGGAGGTTAATACCTTACAAAGCAGAGTTAGTTTAAATAGATTAACCGTGCTTATTCTTAAAGTAGATGAATTGTCTAAAGATGAATTTGGTGAGTTAGTTAAAATTCTTAGGCAGTATGCAGAATTAAACAAATTAAGGGCGCGTATTAATAGCCTTGTCGAAAAGCAAGTTTCTATAAAATTATTTGGAATAATAAGAGAAATGATTAACAACGCCCCAACAAGTTTGAGTTTAAGATTTTTAAGTGGAAAACTTGTAGAGAATATAGTTGCCTCAGAACTTATAAAGGCTCAAAAGCAGTTAGCAGGATTTGCTCCCTCTGAAACTGCTGCGATAACTTACCTTACCGCTGCAATAACCAATGCCCAAGCTGCACTCTCAAGCGGTGATACGCAATTCATAAAAGATGCCTTTGAAAATTTAAAATTAGCCCAGAACGTTGCCTCAGAACTTATAAAGGCCCAAAAACAGTTAGCAGGACTTGCTCCCTCTGAAACCGCTGCGATAACTTACCTTACCGCTGCAATAACCAATGCCCAAGCTGCACTCTCAAGCGGACGAACAGAAAATATCAAAGAGGCTCTTGAAATTTTAATATTAACACAAGGTACTTTTGTGGAACTCATCAATGTTCAAAAACAACTACGAGACATAAGCGCTTCTTATCCCTCTGAAACTGCTGCTATAAATTATCTTGATAATGCCAAGGCGCAAATTATAAATACACCTTTAAATGGAAAAATAAGAGATCTTAATGAGGTAGTCGATGTATTAAAATTAGCCCAGACATCTGCCTCAGAACTTATAAAGGCCCAAAAACAGTTAGCAGGACTTGCTCCCTCTGAAACCGCTGCTATAACTTACCTTACCGCTGCAATAACCAATGCCCAAGCTGCACTCTCAAGCGGTGATACGCAATTCATAAAAGATGCCTTTGAAAATTTAAAATTAGCCCAGACATCTGCCTCAGAACTTATAAAGGCCAAATTCCAATTCCAGTTACTTCAGGCATTTTACGGCTCCGAAAGGGATATTATTAAGTATCTTGATAATGCGATAAATAATCTGAAAAATATGTTCTCACGTAATAACAAAGAAGATGTTGAAAAAGCGCTTAAGGCTTTAAGCGAGGCTAATATCGTTGTTACTGAGACAATAATGTATGTTACAGTAAATAGACAACAGATATATAGAGGAATGCTTACTATAGAGCTTATCAGAGTTCAAGTCCAGCTGCACAACCTGCAGATATCTCATCCCTCTGAAACCGCTGCGATAACTTACCTTACCGCTGCAATAACCAATGCCCAAGCTGCACTCTCAAGCGG
>CAZDNS010000003.1:38878-69263 GCA_964506845.1 uncultured Planctomycetia bacterium
TTATAAAGGCCCAAAAACAGTTAGCAGGACTTGCTCCCTCTGAAACCGCTGCTATTGGATATCTAAACAGCACAATAGCAAATCTCAGAACTGCACTCTCAGCTAACAACAGGCAGGATATTGAAGATGCCCTAAGAGCATTAAGCTTAGCCCAGACATCTGCCTCAGAACTTATAAAGGCCCAAAAACAGTTAGCAGGACTTGCTCCCTCTGAAACCGCTGCTATTGGATATCTAAACAGCACAATAGCAAATCTCAGAACTGCACTCTCAGCTAACAACAGGCAGGATATTGAAGATGCCCTAAGAGCATTAAACGTAGGTAATGAATCTATAGAAGATTTTCTACGAGAGTTAAATAAGCAACTTAAAGATTTGACTGTAGCCGATTGGTCTGAAAACTTGTCAAAAATAGCAAAAGAAGCATCCGACGAATTAAGGACTGGTAATAGAAAATCTGCGCCACCATTTTTTAAGAACTTAGATAGGCTGCTTTATAGTATAGATGCAGCTTATGATTCAAGAAATCTAACTAATCTTTTCAATGAAATTATCGGAAAGATTGCGCCGGAATATAGACGTATATGGCTTTGGCATGATTTTGGACAATTCCAAATGGGGTATATAATCGGCGGGATTTTTGGTTTAATAAGCGTTTTTGTTTCCTTATATCAGGGTTCATTGTTACAGGGTGGCCTTGCTGGCGCCATATATGGCGGCGCGCTTGCAGCAATACTTGCGAGTTTTGCGCTTCGTTTGCGCAATGAAGGAAGATTAAAAGCCATTTCAGCAATACCACAGAATTTAAGCAGTAGAATAAAACAAATAATTCCAAGAAGAGGCGCTCCAGTTCAGCCTCAAGCACCGAGAAGGCTGCTTTCTCAAAGACGCACACTTATCATAATAGGTATAAGTGCGTTAGTAATAGTTTTTGTAGGCGTAATAACTATACTAATATTTGCTAATTTAGGCGTCCCTCCAGAAAGAATAATCCCAACCGCCGCACAGACTATTGTGCAGATAACCGAGACAGCAACAAGGGTAGCGACTCAAACAGTTACTGAAACAGCAACAAGGGTTATAGAAACGCTTACGCCGACTCCTACCTCCACCTTAACCCAACCGCCTGCAACTGCTACGCCTACACTAACTCCTACGCCTGGCGTGCCATCTGTTACGCCGTTCGTAACCCCAACAGAACCCCCGGCTCCCATAGGAATGGCGACGCAGGCGGCGAATTGGCTGATGTGGATAATTGGCGGCGGCGTCATGGGACTTATTGCGCTGGTGGCAGTATTAGGTATCAGGTCTATTAGAGGTAGAGCAGCTATGCGAAAACAGCAGATAATAGCGCAGGTTGCTCCGTCTTCTCAAGGTGCCTTGTCTACTGCGCCAGAAAGACTCGAAGAAGTTATTACTCGCGAGCCAGTCGAAGAAGTCGAAGTGGATGTGCTTGAAGAGGCTAGAAAAGAAGCAAGGGCTGAAGGAGTATTGGAAGCAGAGCTTATAGGGGCTGAGATAGAAGAGGCTGTCAGGGCTGTTGTAACAGCGCGTAGACTTGCTATCGAGCGCGCTAAAAATGCAGGCGTACTTACTGATTTGGCAGGCGTCACAACAGAAAATATAAATAAACTTGTCGAATTCAAAGAAGCCACGTCTAAAGCAAAAGCTGCAGGCGTTACAGAAGAAGAGCTTCAAGCGGCTACAACAACAGATGCTGTCAATACTCTTATCAGAGACCGCGAAGCTGCCATAGCCCGCTCCCGAAAAGCTAACTTAACCATAGATTTTGCAGAAATGACCACAGTTGAGATAAATACCTTAGCGGAATTTGAGGAGACATTAGCCGAGGCAAGGGTTTTGGGAGTTGAAGAAGAAAAACTTAAAATAACTGAAACCATAGCCCAGGTTAGAAAACTTATTGGTGCCCACCTACTTGATACTATACGAGCAAAGTTAAACGTGAAAATAGCGGATACACGTTCAATAATGGATGATATTAGATATAAAGATGCCGTAGAGTCACAGAGAGATTTAACCGCCTCAATAGCCAAAGCGCAAGGTTCATTGCCAAGTGAAGATAAAACAAAAATTGAAGAAGCTATAGCGGAGCTTGAAGGAGCGGTCGGGATATTTAAGATAAATGCCGAGTTAGAGCTTATCCACCGTGCTCGTGCTGATTTAGAGGTGGTTTTAGAAGAAGCTTACTTAGAGTTAAAACGGCCTGAATATGAGCCCTTAACCAGACCTAAAGCTGAACTTCAAAATGCAATTCAAAGAGCAGAGGCTGTAAGAGAAACACAAATGCCCGGATATCGAGACAGGTTGCAAGAAACAACCCAGGCGCTTAGACAGACAAAGAGAAATCTTGTGGTTACGGCAGTTTCTGAAAGTCTTAAACAAAAAGCAATGCAGTATAAATCTTACAGGGCAATCTCTGAAAAGCCAGAAGCAGAGCGTTTGGAAAGGGCTAAGGCCCTTGCAGAGGTTTATGAGACTGCAGGTGTTCCACTTTCTGTTCATTTTATGAATCGTTCTGTTAATGGAATAAGGGCCTTAGCAGACAGGGCACGAGTGTTTAAAGAGAATGAGATACCGCTTAATCTTTTGCATTATAGCACAGAAACTGCCTTAAGAAGAGCAGAACTCCTAAGGCAATATGGGCTTCCTGTTAACACAGGAACATTAGCTCTTAAAAATGAAGAAGAGGTTAAGGCAAGATTTGGACGTGAGATTATAAGGAATGCAAATAGAATGATTAGACTAAATAGAATGCCTGTAGAGTCTACTCAAGAAAAAATTCTAGAAACCATGAATAGATTTTCTATACTATATCAAAAGCAAGCAGAATTATTTAACAAGATTTTGAGTTCTAAATTTGAGACTGAGGATATTGCATTTATTACTAAACTGCTAAGCGAAAAAGGTATTTCGTCTGTTCAGGTACAACAAGTTGCTAAAGAATCTGAGATACCATCAGTTACTATTGGTTCAGCAACTGGTTCTACTATTTTACCTTTCAGTAAATCTGAAGCAGGTCAAGGTGATATCAAGTTTGTTATTATACTCGCCATCTCGTTGGCTATAGGTGTAATTGTATTTTTAATAATTACAAAATATTTATGGATAATTGAAGGAAGATCGATCTATCCAATATTTGAGCAATTTTTAAAAATAAAATCTAGTGAGAATACACTAGGTCTTTTATTTATCACTATACTTATAACTTTGGCAGTTCCATTGTCAAGTATATATCTAAGTGTTTCTTCATTAGAGTCTTTAGTTCCATATTTACTAAGAGCTTTAGGAAATACATACTCTGATATTCAATCCCACGCGATAAAAGCTTTAGTTAAAATAGGAACTCCCGCAGTTCCCTATCTAACAAGAATTTTAGGAGACAGGAAAGAAAATGTTCGATTATCTGCTATTAGAGCATTAGGTCAGATAAATGACCCAAGAGTAGTAGAATCTCTAAGCAAAGCATTGGATGACAAAGATGCTTCAGTCCGCCAAGCTGCCATTCAAACCCTTGGTCAAATTAACAACTCACAGGCAACAGATGCATTATTCAAAGCATTAAACAGCCAATACCCAGACGTCCGCTCATTAGCTGCAAAAGCTTTGGGTAAGATTGGCCCAGCTGCCAAAGACGCAGTCTCCGTTTTAATTTCATTATTAGATGACCCAGACTCCTCTGTCCGCTCCTCTGCCGCAAGAGCCTACATAAACATAATGAATATGCCTGAGTCCACAAAGGAGAATATAGAACTTCTTATACTACTTCTTATTGATGAGGAATATAGAGAAGAAATCGTTAACAAACTTATTCAAATTGGTTCTCCTGCAGTTCCAGCTCTCATTAATGCCTTAAAAGATAAACACTCTGTCGTCCGTTCTCAAGTTATAAGAGCTTTGGGTGCAATAGGAGACCCAAAAGCATTGCCAGCTCTTTCGGCAACTATGCCATTTCTTATAAAACGACATTCACTTATGCCTGAGTCTATAACAATAGATGAGGGTATAAAAACAGAAGAAACGGTTATGGTGGATTATGGTTCTGAAGTTCCGCCAGTTTATGAAACTGCTACTTATTATATTAAAGAGCCTACTATAATACCTAATTCTGAATATAAAGATACTAAGACAGAGATAGAAATACTTATCCAAGTACTTATTAAATTTTGCCTCCCCGCAGTCCCTGCCTTAATAGAAGCCTTAAAAGACAAGGATTCTGATATCCGCTCCTCTGCTCAAGAAGCTTTAAATAAAATGTCTTCCCTTTCTCAAGGAAAAAAGAAAGAGTTCGCCCTATATATGTTGATAGGATTTATTGAACAAGGAGATGTTCTCCATTCGTTATTTCAAAAACTTTATCAAGATGGTATGTACACCGATGTTATCTATAACCGAGCAATCACTGCTTATGGTATGAAAAGAGGTTGGACAAGCTGGCAGACAGGTAGTATCTTAGTAACTGACTATGGTATCTTGTCTAACATACCAGAAGGATATCGAGAAATAGCTCATATACTCGGTAGTTCTCCTGATTCCAGAAAGGCCGTCTCCCTTAGTACAAATCTTTCTATAACGACGGGTTCTAAACCAGATAAATTTGGTTTTATTGAAGCAAAACTTTCCTCAGGAAGGGCATCTGAGACCTTTCTTCTCTATACGCCAGCACTTAACCAGTGGCAACAAGACCCATATAGCCAAAAGGTGCACCTATTAGGTATTGACCCCTCTGGTTCTAAGGTCTTCTATCTTATGCCTTGGGGAGAGATTCTAAGCTGTTGCACACTATTTGGCAAGTTCGAAGATGACCATGAAAAGATGTTAGTCTATTCAAAAGAGGTATTAGCCAAAAGAGCCTATAGAGGCTTAAGAGCTATCCTTGAGGATATAGCACATAGTTATAGCCTATATCCAAGTATTCCATCTGATATCCTAAGCCTTGTTCAGATTCAAAATGGTTCTACTGCAATTCATCCCGCTATTACCGAAGAATTTATGAGAAGGACAGGTATTACCTCAAAGCAAGAAGCCCTATCGGTGTTAACTGCTATTCTTACCCTGGAATTAGAAAATCCAATAGATGCATTTAAATTCTCTGCAATAGTAAACTACTATCATAATATCTCAGGCCATGCTAAAGCAATAAATACCCACATAGAAGAGGTAGGAAGGATAATAAACTCTCCCCAATTTAGCTCTTCAGCAGTTAAAGAGTTTGAAGCTATTATTGCCGAGATTCAAGGGATACAAGTTGCAATAGATAAAGATATAAAAGATGAGTTCAAAGTGCCTTTTATATCTAATGGAAGATTTGCCTTAAGAAATCTCTATGAATTATTAGGTTATATAGAAACAGAGGGCATTGTGCCATACGAAGGAGCTATCTCTTCTTATTCAAGAGAACCTGGATTAGCGATAAGACTACTTGATGCTCTCGAGGAAGGCAGAATAAACATAGAGGTAAATTATTTAGATATTGAAACCAAACAGCAAAGACAGATTATCTGGACTGAAGAATATTGGCATATGGATTTTCCAATACAAGCCTCTATTTATCTAACCAAATCAAAACATCTTTCTTCCCTTAATGCCAAGCACTCTGGGATGACCCCAGGGCAGATACTTTTTGCCTTTGACACGACAAGAACTGACACAAAATCAGAAGTTCTTGTAAAGTCCGAAGAGGATGCCTTAAAGCAAACTATAATTACTCATATTAGAGAACAGGCAAAAGGTAAACTCGGGGGAATTTTAAAGGTTATAGAGGTTCTCTTAGAAGGCGAAGGCCTCCTACCGAATGAACAGGCAATAATACCGGCTATAGAAAATATGAAGATAGAATTAGTCCGTGGTCCGCCGTCTAGCTTCATAAAATCTAAAGATTCTTATGCAGTTGCACGCCTTATAACAAACCAAGACGGCACATTTACTCTCCAGATATATGCCCCATTCTATAAATTCCTGAAAGCGCAAAAAGATCCTTCATTAATAATTACTCTTACAGTTGATTTATTTTTGCATGAACTATTTGAATCTCAAGTTGCCATAGACCATTCCATAGCAGAGCAGATAGAACTTGCCATAAGTGGCGATAGGCTTAATAATGCGATAAGATTATTCATAAAAAGGACAGACAGGGCAAAATCATACAGGGAACATAATATACCGGTTAGCACAAGCACCTTGCTTTATAGCACAGAGACTGCCTTAAGAAGAGCAGAACTCCTAAGGCAATACGGTCTTCCTGTTAACACAGGAACATTAGCTCTTAAAAATGAAGAAGAGGTTAAGGCAAGATTCTCTCGCGAGATTTTAAGGAATGCAAGAACACTAATAAACATAGAAAAGTCAGGAATACCTGATGAATCTAAGAAACAACAAGCGCTTGCAAGGTTGATTTATTTACGTAAGGCACAAGAAGCGCTGTTTGATTCCGAATTAGGAAGGTTATTTAACGAAGACGCAGATTTAATTTTATCGTTATTACAACAGCAGTTAGAGGTTCATCCTGCGCATGCCCCACCAGCAGAAACTGCTACTTCTATCCCCGGCGCCCTCGGCATCTGGAAAATTTTTAACTTAGAGCCTAAAGACCTAGGCGGTATAGGATTTATGGAAGGCGCATTCTTTGGGAGTTTCTTGCTTTGGGTACTCTGGCAACTTAGAATTTTCTCTAAGTTAGAAGATATCACTCAGCTTTTTATAGGGTCATTTGAACTCACTGGTATTGTTATACTTGTCGCAGGCATTATATTCATTGCCCATCTTCTCTTAGGCGTCTTCCTTCCAAACGGAAAAGTAAGCACTATACGCAGTGCAGGGTTTAAGGAACATTCCCTAACAGCCTTTAGAGCCGCATTGACAGCATTTATAGGAGTTTCCCTTACAGGCGCGCTCACTCTGTCCTTAATATTTTTAGGTCTGCCGCAACCAGCCTCAATTATTGTTGGAGTATTAACCGGGGCAGCTGTCCATTCCTCGATTAACTGGTCTGCTTATAACAAGACCGATAAAGAGGAATCCCGTACCTTAGGTATTCAAGCGCTTCGTTCTATGTTCCTTGGAATTTTTAGCGGGATTATTATAGTAATTATCCTATACAGCGTAGAATTGCTGTTAGGATTTACAGCTTTAATGATTCCATTGTCTTTCGTCTCTCAGGTAGTATCTACTTTTCTTACGCTTATAGAAGTTCCCAATAAATTCTTCTGGATTCTTGGCATTATGCCTTTCTCTGTGTATCTAATGGAATCATTCTTTAGAGCGGGTATATATGAGGGGCTTAAAAGCAACAAATTATTAAAACTAAAAACTCGCTCAGATTTCATATTAGTTAACCTTTTGCAGGCAAGTATTTTTGCGGTCGTCTCAGCCTTCTTTATGTATACCTCGTTTCCTGTAGCTTTTCTGTTCTTCTTTGTATTCTTCATAGCCGGCCTGGCATATGGAATTGTCTATGATAAGGCAGGTATTGCGGGAGCTGTCAACGCCCACCTTGTTGTCAGTATTTTCTCACTGCTTAGCTTTCAGGATTTCCATTCTAACGCAATGCTTCTGGCATTAATCTCAGGGCTTGGCATAGGATTAGGGTTAGTATATGTAATGATAGCTCCTAAAGCCCCAAAGGCTAAAGAAGTTCCGGAACCTCCTTCAAGAGTTTTACCTCGAGTCCAGCCGCCTCCTGAATTTAGTTCTTATCCGAATTTCTGGGAGGAACTCCAGACGCTTACCACAGAACTTTATATCTCTGAAGAAGCAACAGAAGGCTGCGCTTTCATACCTAACCCGGACACCTCTAAGAGCTCACCCCGTTTAGTCTGGTATGAACATTCAACAACTCCTCCGCAATTTATATTTGATGTAGAGACTTTGGTTAAACCAATTGAAAAAATAATCGGTGAGCATAATAGAATGACTGGGTTACGCGCCTTTAATTTAGTAAATTCAGAAGAAACTGCCCGTATGCTTTTGCCGATTGCCATTCTTGCCCTTGAATGGGAACGGGCACAGTTAAGTCGGATTATAGAGCTTCAACCAACCTCTGTTGAAACCCCTGTCATATTAAAGGAGATGCTACTTTCGTTTTTTGCAGTCAGGCGTTTCATATTCTTCCCAAAATATATACGCTGGCAGTTAATTGAATTCTATAAAGAGCGTGATGTAAAATTTGCCCAACTTCTTTTAGATGTCAACAAAATAATAGAAAAAGAGACTGTTACCGCATTGTCTACTAGAGAAATTAGAGAAATGCGAAAAAATGTATTGAAGCATGCCATTGGCATAAAAATTCACGACTATGACGAAGAAATTCCAAACCTTCTTGACTATGCCGCAGGGTTTATAAACCAGACAACCACCGTTAATCTTACGCAAGATGATATTGAACTTATCAAAGAATTTGCAAGAGACTTTTTAGATGAGCGGTTAACTACATACGGTTTCTTCGCTATGTCAAGGCAAAGAGTTATAGAAGACCTGCTTAAACTTTGGCATGAGGAAGGTGTAGTAGGTATAGTAAAAGAAAATGAACTGCAAGCCACTCTTAACAGAATCAAACGTTCCCATAATTATGTAGAAACTGGTAAAGTACACTGGGATTATGTCCTCTTGGGGGCTACACGGCGCGGTAATGCAAAGGCAACCCTTAACGAACATATTGGTAACTTTCCAGAGTTATACAATCGTCCACATACCAATGTAAATGTAGTAGAAAGGCCTGATTTAGGAAAGGATGGAAAAGGTAAGCAGATTAGCACAGGTAACTTCGACTTCCCGGTATGGATTATGAGAGAGTTTATGTTTGGGGATGTTTACAGGGCTCTCGCCTATAAGGTTTATAGGGCTATCGGTGATGATATAACAACCTTAAACGATACACAGTTAAGCGCTTTACTTCAACAGACACAACTTGAAGTTCACGATGAACAGTTGATAATTGATAACGAGCCTTTAACTGCAGAGCAACTCCGTAGCCCTCCCGTAGAACAACTTCTTAACGAACTATGGCGTCGCCCCGCTTCTCGCTTGCTACTCCAGCAAGTTGCACGTCAAGGCGTACCTCAAGGGCTACATACGAACGCTAAGGTAGTTATAATCCTTGACGGAGGTTCTGGTAGCAGGGTGTATCCTCTATCAATTCCCTCCCTAAGTAAGGGAGGTATATACATACCTCGCAGTTTAAATAGCAAAGTGCTTGAGCTTACAGATGAAGTTTTTGTGCAATCCCACCAGATGTTAGAAGATACTCTACCAGGTAGTTTTACTGTCTTAACTAATGACCAGTTTTGGGCTTTAGGGTCTTCTACAAGTGGAACACCTGATAAACATGGCCTTCAGGTATATGGTTCACAAGTGTCTATGCGTCCAGTACTTGAGGAAATGGTACGACTGGGATGGCTTGATACAAAGGTACTTTTTAGCAGCGAAGTCTCAGTTCGCCGGATTACAGGAGAAGAGGATTTATTAAAAGACACCCTCCAACAAATAGACCTACAACCACAAGAAGCCCTGCTTATGGACGAGAGGTTAGATGATTACTTAAATTATGGAGCTAGGACCGTTGAACAACGCAAACAACTAAAATCCCATAAGGACAGACTGAAATACTTTACTTCTCTGATTAACGAATTAGAACGTCAGATTAAGACTCCTAAGATGACAAAAGAAAGACGCGACCTATTAATAGAACAACAATCAGAGATCAAAAGAGAACTCAGCAAGTTTAAGCGTAAGATTGCTGAGGATTATGCTTCTTTTGTTGCGCAAGCGCGGCGCGATGCACCAACCCTTTTCTTTTTAACAGAATTAGGTCATTTTGACATGGATAGCCAGCGCGAAGATGAAATTATCAATATGATTGAAAAGCCAACTAACTGGAGTTTACTTCGTCCGTTATTACAGAAGGGTTATTCTAATCTTAACTGGTGGGACCATCGTTGGAATCGTCAAGGAATATTGGCATTACTTGAGCTTGATGAAACCTTTAATTTCGTAGGAAAGGATATGGATTTTAGTATAGATTTCCTTGAAGCTTTAAGTTTTGAAGATACAGAAGAGGCCCTTGACACATGGATTAAACAGCGCCCTGAAAAGGATAGCGAGGGTAATGTAATATATCCGCGGGAAAACCACCAGTGGCAGTTCAAATTAGCCCAGGAATTTAAACATAAAGCAGGAGCAGCCCAGTACCTGCGCGGCGCTTACTTTATAGATGTAGGTACTGTGCGCAATCTTTTGGATACATATCTAAGGCGATTAGACCCAAGTATGAGTAAAATTATTGAAGCCTTCCTTAAGCTTCATCACGATCCTGACAAGCCTATCATAATTGATAGCCCAGAGGTGGAACAAGCCATTAGAGAAAATCGCCTTAAGGTAGCACCTGGAGCTATTGTTATAGGTTCGTCTATCCAGAGAGGAAACATTGATTCTGGAAGTCTAGTTATTAACACGCATTTGGATTATTTGGATTGTGATTCCGATGCCATTGTATATCATCTTGTAGGACTAATAGAAGATGTATATGTTCCATCAGGTTATGTAGCTACAATGGTTCCTGTTGAGGGAGAAGAGAAATTCGACCTTAGACTTGACCGCATTGATATGGACCCGAGGAGCCCAAGCGGTGCCTATGGGCAGCTAAAAGACCGCACCTCTAATGCAGACCGCTATGCTTGGAGACAGCAATATTACAGAGCCCCTGCATGGTGGCACTTCCATTTGATTGATGACCGCTTGGAATGGCGTAATCAAGCCTCTTTTGTCTTACGAGATTATCTGAATGCTGCTCGTTTTCCAGATATTCAGCAGGCAATGTATAAGAAACTCCACAGCCTGGCAAATGGCGATAAAGAAAACAGCCGAAGTGGTGCTAAGTGGGTTCTTGAACAGCTTGAGGCTAAACGAAAGCAAACTGTAAAAGGGATAATAATTAATATAACTGGCTTCTCGGCAGGGGGAAAATCCACAGTAGCAAAGATACTTGCAACTAAATTAGGCGGGGTTTGTATTGATGTCGGCGATATTTATCGACTTTTTGTATGGAAAATTCTTAGGGAGGCCAATGGGGATCCGTCAAAATTCAATGACCCTTCGTGGATTATAAATATAACAAATCAGACAACAATTAATATCCAAAATGGAGAGTTTGTGCTTGATGGTAAGCCAATCAGCGAATCAGAGCTATATACTAAAGAGGTAGAAGAGATTGTTAAGGATAAGATTCTGCGGCAATCCCAGGAAATCCGCATCCTTATAGACGCAACAGCCGGTTGGCTGATTGACTCGCTAAGCCAGCAATCCGATGTTTTAGTGACAGTCCGCGGGCCATTCGAAAAATCCTCGCTGAACTTTTTCCTTGATGTTCCATTTGCTGAGCGTATCAATCGATACCGGGCTCGCATTAGAGGCTTAGGAGAAGAAATCTCCCAACAAAATGCAGAGAGAGCGGTTGAAGAAAGAGACAGGGGAGAAGATGCAAGGCAGAATCATCCCGAGGTTTCATTCATAGAAATTATAGATAGAGGTCAGGGCCAAGAAGCGATAGCAGAAGCGATATCCCAGCGTGTGCAAATTGAAATCCAGCCCGGAAAAGCAGAACACGCCATGAGCCCGAGAAGATCAATATTAGCCGGCTTGACAGCAGCGGGTTTTTCTCTCCTGTCAATTGCAACAATCGTTTTATTAATAGTGGTTCTTCATCCAGCAGCTGTATTAGTGCTAATCCCGGTTGGTTATGGATTGCACCGTCTTATCTTGAAACCTCGGGGCGCTTCTGTCTTAGTAACAGCGCTTACCCTCTTGGGTATACATACTGCCCTTGCAGCCCTGTTCCTTGGAATTTATCAACCTTTGGCAATCAGGCATGCCAAGGCAGAGGCGCAACGCGGGATTGTTCGGGGCAATAGTTTCTTAATTGAGGCATGGAAAAACCCGAAAATTTTAGATAGAGAAGCCTTTTTAGATACCATGCCCCAATATCGCGCCAGATACAGTCAGCATGTTGCATTTAGAATCGGCGACACGCTTGTGGCAGACAGAGCCGTACTCTCCAATTTGTCACCAGTTATCCAGGCGTCTATCTACTGCCACGAACAAGCGCCAACAGACCCAGCCGCGTATATAGCTCAGTCGTTATACCTATTTAGAGACTTATTTACTCAGGATTCAGTATTTGATAAGAGAATTAAGCAGGGTATTAGGGAGATTATCAAGCGTCCTGGCGCGCGGTTTGAACAGGATTTTGATAAAGCAGTTACTATAAAACGTGCAGGCAGATTTTATGTGCAACTAAATCCGCAGCGTCGCCCTCCTTCTGAGCATGACTTTAGAGGGCCTGTTATAGAACCATTTGACCCATCCGCGTTCCGTTTTGTTGATAAACCCTATGATCCCCAAGATCCTTCGGCAAATCGGCAGTATTTGTTTCATAAAACAATTGATGGCGCTGATGTCCTGTTTCAGGGAAACAGGAATCCCTATGGCCGCGATCACTTTGTGATTATCCCCGAACCATCAGAAAGGCATCCTCAGGTTCTGACAGAGCAGGCTATTAGAATTGGGTCCAGCGTCCAGAGAGACTTGAGCCGTAATCCTCGATTAATTATAGAGTTTAATAGTTGGGGAGGGCTGGCGAGTGCAAATCAGCTTCATCTGCATGGAATGAGTTTTCACCACCGAACCGTTCCTATGGCAAAAGCCAAACAGATGTTGCGATATCACAATGGAAATGTTTCTATCAGCTCAATCGGAGATGGTGTGCAGGATGTACTGCAGACAACAGGTATAGGCCGCAGAGCCTCAAGTTTAGTTAATTGGTTAGAGAAACAACTCCCATGGTTAAAGAAATGGGGTATTATGTGGGATCTTCCAGAAAAATGGCTTAATGTATTTCCTATGTATGGGCTGGTTTTTGAAGGAGACGATATTGGCATACGGGATAAACTTGTAGCTTCTTATGTAGAGCTGTTACAAAAGCAGAATATGCCGCACAGGGTTATTTGGCTTCCAGACCGCAAACGTATCGTAGTATTGCCGCATAACCGAGATGGAATTGAAAAGTTCCGCGAACGTATGTTTGAAATACCGGGAGAACTTCTTGAATTTGATAAAAGGTCTTTCACGCTTGCCGATGAACGAAAGGTATATGAAGCTGGCCATTCGATAAGTCTATCAAAGGATAAATTTGAGTCATTGTTTGCATTATGGATTTCTAAAGAGCCTTCAATGCTTTTTGAGGTTTATGGCACTGTTGCTGTAGATAGAACGTTTGAATATTTCTCCGAGAATATCGGCGAAGGAAAACGGCGCCATCCATTATTAGCTTCAATTAAACAGATGACCGATTATGCTATGACAAATATACCAAAGGCGAGTGATTTACCGCCAGCGGCCCGAGAGGTTATGCGCCTGGAACTCAAACAGCGCATTATTGCCCGCAGGCAGGTTCTTGAGGACCAGGACTTGAATTTGTCTCAGCGTTTAATGGAAGAAGCTCAGAGTCTAAGTCGAGACTACCTTCAAGGCCCATCTCCCGAGAAGGAAGGATATAAACGAGTAGTTAAGGCATTTGAAAGGGCGCTTAATATACTACAAAGGGTGAAGATAAGCCGGCAGTTCCCAAAAGAACTTTGCGAAGAGTTTAAAAGAGGCAGCAAAGCTCTTCATCAGTTTATTGTAGATGCGGGAAAGACAGATATGTTGCCGCATATTGATTTAGTGGTAGTAACAAGCAACCGGCCGGAACAGTTAGAAGCTCTTTTGACAAGCGTTGTTACTTATCTTGAAACCATTGGTTACGCAGGCATAGATGAAGATATACACACAGGCCGTTTAGTGTATCAGAAAATCCACATTGCTATTGTAGATGACAGCTCTAATCTTGATGCTTGGAATAGAAACCAGGAGATTGTAGAGAGATTTAATAAACTTTACAATCTTGACCTGACTTATGTTGGGCCAAACGAGGTTCGCGAACTTGCCCGGATGGTTAAAGAAACCCTAGGCGAAGATTTGAGTGACTTTCTCAATAAAGATAAAAAGGCTATTGATGACCTGGAAAATCCGCTTGCTATTAATGGACGAGGTCCCTTTGGTAATAGGAATGTTTCGATGCTTTCAGCCTTAAAACTTCGCGAGCAACACCCCGGCGCGCATATATTTAGGTTTCTCGATGATGATACGCAACTATTAAACGAGACAGTTAATGAGGAAGGGTACTTAATTGACGATATCCTTTTTGATGACTTCTTGGAGGTAATCAGGATTGGAGAGGCCCGTCCCGACGTGAAGGTGCTCGATGGTCCGGTAACAGGGGATGGGGTAACTATACCGGCGTATACCTACCGGGGTATAGTCCGGGACCTTTCTGAATTCTTTGAACACGCTTCCGGGTTGGCGCCGGATGCTCTCTATAAACCTCCTGCCAGGACAACTTCCTTGGCTGAAAGAGGTTGGGTGTTTGATTTTGAAGCAGCGCCAGAACAAGGGTTTGTTGTATTGCCAAGAGAGGGAGAGCAAAAAACAGTTCGGGAACAAACCCGCGAGTATCTTATGTCGCTCTATGAAGGATTGGTAGGCCATCATCCTTCGCGTCCAAGATTGCTTGTAGCTCCAAATAAAGATGCCTTGATAGGACCCGACGAAGAGATAGTTTGGGATATTATAGAAGAGGTAGAGACAGGTGCAGCAAATATGACAATGTTTGAATTAATACCCCTGCCTTATCTTGAAGGACGCAGGCGCCAGGATATTATTTGGAATATAATAAGCAGTACTATCGGAGGAGCTAAGGTGCATCGAGGAGGAAATCGCATATTCCATATGCGCAGAACAGAGGGAGCCATCAACTTAGAAGAAATTGCAAAAAAACAATCTGAAATGGTAGCTAATGATGTTTTTGCACGCACTTATCACCGTGTCTTGGAAGAATTCTTCAAGATTTATAACGTTCGCTCAATTGAAGACCTGCAGCGTCTTTCTGAGCAGATTAGTCAAGATGCTACGTTGCGCACAAAAATTATTGAATGGTACGAGCAAGCTGTAGCAGAACGCTGGCCATTGATAGAAGCTAATTATAATCAGATGCTGCAATTCATCAATGAAATTGAGGGGAAGGGTTATTTTACCGATACTCGGTATTGGTGGAATCAGGACCCTAGCCTAAAACCAGCGCTTATTTCGGCACGCGCCGTACTTAATCTGTTAAAAACTAATTTTGACCCAAAAGGACCAGTATTACAAAAGCTCAAAGCTGAATTTATCAGCGAATCGCATAAAAGCGAAAAAATTGATTGGTTTTTGATGTTAATTGTCACTATGCCCAGCAAGATTAAGCGTTGGGGACAAATCTGGAAAGCCTCGGAAGAATTTTTCCGCAAACAAGCATCTAAAACTACAGCAGTTAAGGCAGATGAAGCAGCAGCTCCTCAGCATAGAGCTGTCTCTCCCGGCGCGCTCGGGTTTTGGCCACGATTTGGGTTGGCTAATCTCGGGTGGATTGGGTTTGCGGAAGGAGTGGTTACTTCCGGGATAGAACTACTTTTACTTTTTGGTCTTATGCCCAATGCGCCACCATCAAGCATAATTTTCTTAATTATACCCGCCTTATTAAGTATTTTTATCATATTCTTCGGAGTCTCTACCCTACTTCATAAACACTTTGGCGTCCTACAGCCAGACCTCAGCATAAGAAAAAATTGGAAGTCTGCCAGACTTGCCTCGCTAATCGCAAGTTCGAGTTTGCTTGCCGCTCCCATTATGTTTGGGCTTATGTCCATAGGTATACCCGTAGTTTTATCAGCCGTTATTGGCATAATTTCAGGCGCAACTCTTCACGCCGCTCTAAACAACGCACAATTATTCATTGGCCCAAAGGTAATCTTAGTCAATCTCGTAGCTCCGGAGTATGCCGCAGAAAGACAATGGCCCATAGCTGTTAATACCCTCGCAGGACATCTGCGAAAATATACCAATGCCCAGGTAACGGTTATTGATATGGATAAGTATTTAATTCAGGTAGATAAGGATTTTGCCGCAAGAGGTATTCCCTTAACCGCAGAGGAGCGCTTTAAAAAAGCTACAGATTTGGTAATTGAAGAGATAAAGAAAACCCCTGTCGATATACTTGGGCTCGCCATGAAGTGGGGAACGCTTGGGGTGGCTGAAGATATAGTAAAGGGAGTAAAGAAGGAGTTGGCAGGCAATACGCCTCTAATTTTACCGGGAAATGTGATTGCTACATTTGCAGGCACGGAGTTATTAGATAGAGGTGTCTTTGAGGATGCTATTATAGTGAGGGGTGAAGGCGAAATGCCTCTACAGGAGATTGTAACTACGATGGCTAAAAACAGATTCTCTAAAGACAGGGCATTGTATGTTCACATCCCGAATTTAATTCTTAAAGTTGGAGATGAGGTAGTGCATACTGATAGAGCAGTGATGGACTTATCCTCTTATGCTTTACCTGATGAGTATGAGGCAAGGGAATTATTCAGCGTGCTTGAAGAGCCAAATATACCTATAGAGGCTAGCCGGGGCTGTCCTTACTCTGCCTGCACCTTCTGCTCGATACGCGAACTTATTGGACATTCGGCATGGAGACCATTCCCCGTGGATGAGGTTCTAACAAGAATGGGCAAATTTGCCAAGATGGGGATAAGAAAATTCCATTTTGTAGATTCAGAGTTTATGGGCCCCGTAAGGACTGATAAAGAGTTTGAAGCCACAATGGCTCGCGCTGAAGCTTTGGCTAAAGGAATAATAAAGCTCAATGAAGAATTAAATCTTAAAGGCGAAGACAGGATTACAATTACCCACCTTTCAACAAGGGTAGATACCATATCCCAGCCTAAACGCCCCAATAGAACAGAACGCATGATGGAAGTATGGGGGCTAATGAAACAAGCAGGGCTACAAAGAGTCTATTTAGGTATAGAATCAGGTAGCCCTACTCAGCTGCGAAGATTTGGTAAAAAGGCTACCGTTCAACAGAATGAAGAAGCCATCGAAAGATTTTCTGGTTTAGGAATTGCGGCAGAACCGGGTTTTATCTTCTTCGATTACTTGGCAACCCTCCAAGAGTTGAAGGAGAATCTTGAGTTTATAGAAAGAACTAGGCTCTATGAGACGAATTCACGCATCTTCGGTAGTTTAAGGCTCCAGAAAGGCTCTCCCTATGTAAAGTTAGCCCAAAACAGGCATCTTATGACTGATAGACCTTTAGACATTGACTTTGTAAGTTATGAAGCCAGGTATCAAAATCCAGAGATTGGCGAGATAGAATCTATATTTAGAGAATGGGAATCCCAGACGCGCAAGCTTGTCAAATTCCTCTATGCCCTACAAAGGATAGAGCCTGACCCTGCCAGAAAAAGACTACTAGCTGAATTTGTAAGCAGGATAAGATATATGGATTTTGCCTTTATGAAAGACTTAATCAATACCTACCAAGATATTGACTCAAGGTCAAGGATAATTATAAAACATCTTGAGTCTACAGGAGAAATGTTGCTTGAAATTAAAGCTGCCTTGGAAGAAGGTAGGATTGCAGATAAGTCAGGAAGATTGAAGACGGAATTCCTGCCGTATTCCTCCGAGGTTAACGCAGGGCTTATAGAGTATTTTTCTAAAGCAGAAGCCTATCTAATAAATGTTATAAATGAACTCGAGGTCTCTGAGGAAGCCAGGCTCCGCCTAAAAGAAGACCTAAAAAATGGGCGTATTGTGTTCGCAATATTAAAGCCAGAAGTAGCTGAGCTTGGCCTTATCGGAGAATTAAAGGAAATATTGGGGGACTCGTTTGATATTATCCATCAAGAGGAAAGAATAATAACGAAAGAAGTCGCAATGGAGCATTATAGAGAGTCAAGAGATAAAGAATATTTCGCTCCGTTGGTTAGACATATTACCTCCGGCCCCGCGACATTATTACTTTTACGGGGAGATGACGATGCAGTGTTTTTATTAAGGACATTATTAGGTCCAAAAGCCACCGGCGAGCAAGAGGAGTTATTAAGAGAGGCCCAAAGAGGAGGATTAAATATAGAAGAAGAAAAAGATAGTATGATACGGACTCATTACGGAATAGTTAGAATCGCTGGCTTGGCGCGAACCTATGTTCATGCCTCAAGAACACCGCAAGAGGTAATGGGAGAGATGCAGCTTCATTTTAACAGAGAAGAACTAAAGGCGATATTTACTCAATATGTAACAACTTCGCCTCAGCGCCAGTATGATAGCGCTAGCGCACTAAACAGGATATCCGCATCAGCGCTTGCCTACCAAATCGAGCAGGGGGAAACAGTTAGAGTAAAGAATTTATTAGATGAGTTAAGAAAAGTGTTGCCCTCATATCATAGTATTTTGCTACGTAGGTTAGGCCAACTCTCTACAGTCAACGGACAGATTAAGTCATTTCTTGATGCAGAAGAAGCAAGACCTAAAGCGAAATGTGTTATATGTAGCTTAAGTGCCCACAAAAAGTTATATACTATAAGAGCGTATGATACAGATTATAATATCGTACAATGCCAGGGATGCGGACTAGTTTTTATAGCTAATCCGCCTACTCCAGAACAAATCAGGGAAATATATGCGAGCGGGTATTTTGATGGTCAGGTACGGGCAAAGTCAGGAGCAAAGTTTGGATACACTGATTATCTCTCTCCGGATCAAAGAAGGATGCGTTTATTTTTTGCAGGGATGCAAGCAGCTTATTTAACCAAACGCTATCCTCGGAAAGGAAGGTTGCTTGAGATAGGATGCGCAGCAGGTTATCTTCTACAAAGAGCCAAAGAATTTGGTTGGAATGTGTTAGGTATTGAAGTTGCGAAAGATGCATCAGAATATGCGCGAAGAGAATTTGGCATTGAAGTTATCAATGGCACCTTTGAATCCGCACAGCTCCCAGGTAAATTTGATGCAGTCGTCTTAGTAGACACTTTGGAACATATGGTTAACCCAAATGATGCGTTGCGTAATATAAATAACTTGTTAGTAGATGATGGCCTGGTGTTCATTAAGGTCCCTGATATTAATAGTGAGGTAGCGCAGGCTCAAGGTGAAGATTGGGAAGAGTTAAAAGTAGTACATCTATACTATTTCTCTCCCGATACAATACGTCGGTTATTAGCGCAAAATGGTTTTGAAGTATTAGAAATTTTAACTGACGAGCAATTAGAAGCAGCCTCCGGAATACAAGCGGATGAGCAACTCATGAGAGACTTGGGAGAGGGCATTAGAAAAATGCGAAAAGGAACAATGGGGTACCATATGAATATTTTAGCTAGAAAGAAAACAGATGTTGCTCAAACTGCTGCTGGTGCGTTCGGATTCTGGCCGCACCTTGGGCTGACTGACCTTAGATGGATTGGGTTTGTGGAGGGGATGGTTACTGCTGGGATAGAACTCCTTTTACTCTTTGGCCTTATGCCAAATGCTCCGCCATCGGATATACTCTCAATAGTAATTCCTTCCTTATTAGGTATTTCCCTTATACTCTTTGGGGTATCTACCCTGCTTCATAAACACTTTGGTGTCTTACAACCCAACCTCACCATAAGAAAAGATTGGAAGTCTGTAATATTTGCCTCACTCATCGCAAGTTCAAGTCTGCTTGCCGCACCTATTATGTTCGGGCTTATGTCCATAGGTATACCTGTAGTCCTCTCAGCCATTTTAAGCGTAATTTCAGGCGCAGCTATCCACGCCGCTCTAAACAGCACACAATTATCCAGAAAAGATACTCTTAGCGCGGGTATGGCTCCCGTAAAACAGATACGAATTTTGTCCGAACCAGCTATACCTGCGTTGCCGGTACAGAATGAGGTATTTGTCACAGATGTTGACGGAAATGTGGTAAAGGCAAGGATAGAACCATTGACTTCAAAGAATATGGAATATAATGCCTTAAGTATTTTAGAAATACCAGAGGTATATGATTGGGTATTAGAAGCAATGAGATATAAATATACGGAGCTTGGCATTCCTGATGGGGCTATCGAAGGCACTTTGAGAATTTTAAAAGAGTATCGTGCAAATCCAGAAGAAGCACGTTCGAAAGTTTTAGAAAGGTATAATTATTTAGATCCAGATTCTATATGGGCAAAAAAAATGTCAGAAGATAACTATCTTGGACGAGTTGCAAAAATAAGAAGATTTATGAGAGGTGAAAGAATAGTAGATGCAGGATGCGGAGATAATGGATTTGGGAACGCTCTCCTAGAAGCTAAAGATCATCCTGACAATATGACGGTTATCGGTACAGATAGATTTTCAGAGGGGCACGAGTATAGAAGAAGAATTTTAGAGAAAGCTCCTCATCTGCTATACAGATACCAAGAGAATGATTTTGAACTTCCTGTTGAATCTAATTGGGCGACTACTTTAGCTAGATTTTCTGTATATCATCATATGCCTTACACAACTCAAGAAATAGCACTTCAAGAAGATAGGCGCGTTTTAGAAGAAGGAGGTAGATTGATTGTATTTGAAGATATTTTTGACAGAGAATATGAAGAAGATACTCCCTTGGAAGGAAGAGAATTAGCTGCGCGAGTGCCAACAGAACTAAGGCCATATATTATTCCCATTGTAAGATTCAGCGAGTGGTTTATAGTACGAATATTACTTGATAAACCATACTTACAGGTTATCTATCCTAGAACAAAAGAGGGATGGATAGCGTTTTTTACAAATGGAGGATTTGAGGTAGAAGGGATTTATACCGAGTTTCCTAAAGGCAGCAAGTCACTTATACCGCGCGGTATATTTATTCTTAAAAAAGTTTCTAAGAACGCAGTAGAAAAAGGAGACAGACCCCATTTTCCTGACAGATCTTCTGCATCAAGCATATTCTCCCTTATAAGCTCCCTTCGCGCCCTTTACGCAGGTCTTGTGGAATTTACCAAGAAGGGCGAGTTGAATGTGATAATAGAGACCATAGGTCGAATGTTAAATAGGCCAGCATTTGTGAATCTAAAATTTCTTATGTTTGGAGGGAGAGGGTTTAGCGCTGAACAAAATAGAGTTTTAAATGAAGACTCAATAGGTGTTATAAAAATGTTGCGCCCTGACATTTCAGAAGAAGAAGCAACAAGGATAAACAATATAATACAAACGAGATTTAAAGAGTACACTATTTTAAATATGCTTAAAACACCGGCTGGAGTAACGCTTATATCTTTTATCCTCTATGTATTATTTTTCTATAATCCGCAGATTGACCAATATAGGTTGGTTCCTAGTTTACTTAATATGTTAACAAAGATTTTTGCATTATTTTCATTATCTTTCTCGCTTATTATGTATTTGCTTGCCGTTGGGTCGGCAGTCAGGATGTTCCCCGACTTAAAAAATACAATTTTGATTTATCCAAATGTAGATATAAACGAGTTTAAAGGTAATGCTTATCATGAACTTGTTCATTTTCTTAAGAGTATGAAGTATATTAAACGAGACGTCGCAATAGCTCCGGCAGTTGAAAAATTGCTTACCGAGGATATAAGTGGTACCAAAAACAAATACATTATCAAAGGTATTAGCCTAATGAAAGAGATAAGAGATCCATCGGTTAGGATGAGAACAGCAGAACGGCTTGCCAGGGGAGAGACAGGTTTATTGGTAAATTTACTGCATATTTTAAGCCCCGAACCTCCGTACTCGTATTTTCTCGGAAATATGATGGCAGGTATGGCGTGGGAACTTGCCAATCAAACAGGCAGGCCTGGAGACGGTGTTAAATATTTAAGATTGTTAGCAATTGGAATAGACGAGGTAACAGCCGAAAGATTTGTCCGCGATAACACCGAACCAAAACCTGAACTTTATCCAAAAACAGAAACCCCCAAGAATATGTTTTTAAGAGCATTCGAGGCTATTAGAAAAAAATTATAAACCGTATCATTTTTGATATAACTTATTAAAAAATAGATAGTTATGAGATAACGTCTAAAGTTGAGTTTTAAGGTTTAGGTTAAGGAAAAAGAAGAAGTAGAGGCTCTCGCAAATATAGATAAATTTTATTCCCTATGCTAAAGCATGGGGATTTTTTATACATTCGCGTCCAGGAATGTCCCGAGAAAAACGAGGGGAAAATCGCACCCATGCCCATGTAGGGGGCTAGGGTGTGAAGTTCCGGAGTTCTGCGGCCATGGCCGTGCGTGAATAGCGAATCGAGACCTTCTCAGAATGGAGGTGATGCGGATTGGTAAGTATAAAAAAAATTTAGGTCTTTTATCTTGTTTTATATTAATATATAGTATATACTTTAATTAGTTAGAGATAATTTCTGTAATCACCATAAGAAGTTATTTATTTTTTTGTTTACTTCATATTAGTATTTAAAATTAATTTAATAAGTTTTTAAATTAGAATAGGAATATCGGATGATAGACTGGCAGACAGGCGGTAAAAAATTGTGGATTAGACTTATTGCCTTGGTTGTCGCCGAGGTTTTTTTATTTACCAGTTTTGACCTTCCCTTTGATACCCCCAAAGCCTATGCCGCACCTACCGAAAAATTAGCCCCTCCATTAAAACTAAGCAGGCCAGAAGAAGCTGAAAAACTTGCTAAAGAAGCAAAAGAAACATTAGGATTAGATGAGCCTGATTTTGTTAACAGAGATTTGCCTTTAGACATTCAAGAGGTCTTTGAAATCACGGCCAATAACGAGCTAAAGCCTCTTTCATATGAGGACTTAAAATCAAAATCGCAAGAACAGATCCCCGGCCTGTTGGTTGAGATAGGAAACAGGGGATTATGCCTTATTTTAGGAATAAATGATCCACGAGAAATTTTATTCGATTTAATCGGCGTTAATACCTTTGCAGAGTTTGTTGAAAAAATCATACAAGCGCCACCTGTAAGTAGCCTGGAAGACCTCCCTTTAAAAGAAGTTAGAGTTGATTTAATCTCTGTGGGAGGTGCAGGTTTTCCAGTAAAACTTATTCCTATAGCAGATGCCGAATCAAAAGATGCTGATAACAGGATAAGGTTTTTAAGTAAAAAGGTAGAAACTCAAAGAATCCCTGTTGATGAACAACCCGGTGCAGCGCGCGCTCCCACAGATAACGCTCTTGGCTTGTCTGCCAATACAGTATTACAAGCAAGAGTTCTCATAAACTTCCCTTCACAAGAACAAGTGCAACTTGTTAAAACAGATGATGCCCCGCCCAGTCCAACTACTCGACCCATAAGTCCAACTATACTACAGGCAACAGAAACCGACCGAATGTACGCATCTCAACTTGCTGAATCAGCCCAAGATAATTTAAGATTACTCCAAGTCGGCGCAGGCACTTTTACCTTAACGCCCGATGCTCCTTTAACCGCCGAACCATCCGGCGCAATCGAAATAAAATTAACGGTTCCCCCTCATTATGCAGAGCCAAAGACATCTATAACATATACCGAACAGGCCGAAAGAGAAAGAGGTTTAGCATTAGTCGGTTCATCCTCTATTGTGACAGAGCCGTATTATGTAACCGCAGCGCCTCCAGTTTCACAGACACTCGCTTTGCCTGTGGATGCAAATTTTCAAGTCGTAGAGCCTACCTCAACTTTACCACCACAGCCAACGGTCAGCACCATAAGCGCAACAGAGACAACTGCCGATATACCTGTATCTAAGATAACCACTATAACTCCACCAACATTTGCTACGCCTACAATGACAAAAACCACTTCTGTATTGACCGAGCCCGAATCTAGAACGACTCTTTCGTCCGTGCCACCACAACCTTATATCACAGCGCTTAGCAGTGAGGTTGTTCAAGCCGAAGGCGCAGTTGCAATACCTTTTGACGTAACAACCTTGTCCCACCTCGTAGGTGGGACAAAGGTTATATCGCAACTGGCAGCCTCTCAGTCTTATACAGCAACCGAGAGCAGACTCAGCGAAACCGGCATAACGCTAACAGGGCACCCTGAGATAACAGTTCAGCCAGAAGGGGTTGTAACTGTGGCAATGGAACCGTCTAGCGCGGCGATAGTATTAAAACCTACCACCCAACCAGAATTAACCGAATCCCGAGAAAAAGCTTCTTTCTCTATATCGAAAATATTTTATTGGGCAGTAAAAATAATTAAAAATTGGTTATTACTACAAAGAACGCCTAGAAGCATATTGTTTGCTGAATATAAACTTCCCGATACCGAACCTCCTGTAAGCCGCAACGAATTTATATATGCGTTAATTGTAATGGGGCAGTGGGTAGTATTTAGTCTCGGATTCTTTAGTCTGATAGTCGGCGTTATCAATGATATTATCTCACCTGTAGGGATATTTAAAGGTATAGAATTGTTTTTGTTGGCAGATACTATTTTTATAGCAGCAATTGGATGGCTATGGATTAAGTCATCAAAGTCTCCAAAAAATTCATTATTAGGCATATTCAGAACTGTTTGTTTATCTCCTGTTTTGGAAGAAGGACTTTTTACTTTTGGTTTGTTTCATCTGTTTCTTTTGGACTATCAGCAGAATAGCATTGTTATTGCAGGCATAATTTCATCTCTATTATTTGCATTCGGCCATTTACTTGATGAGTATGGTAAGGTTTCGCCAAGACGATTCTTTGAAATTCTTTTAGGCGCACGGTTATTATTCTTACTTAGTTATATATTTGGATATACAGTATTTGGAGGAAAATTTGGCGGAGTGGTAATGAGCACAATAGCACACTTTACTCATAATTTTCTACTTATGTTTATAATGTTATTGACGCAGTGGGCTTATGGAACTAAAGCAGAATTTAATCTCAATATGGATAAGTTCGTAGCTATAAAGAGGTTAATTAAAAAGCAAAATGTAAAAATAGGCGAACAAGGCCAGGGCTTAATTGGCTTTTTGTTTGTGGTTGCAGTTTTTACAGCGCTTTTTATGATTATCGGCCCTGCGCATCTTCTCAATCCTATAAAGGATTTAGCGGGAAAGGCAACGGTTTTTGCAACGCTTGCCACAGCTACAATATTTTCCCTGTGGCAGGTATGGATAGGTTTATATATAGGTGTGCTTGTTTTAGGTAGATTTTTATATTGGCTATATCTCTGGATACATAATAATATCCTTCCGGTTTCAGCAGTTGATTCTTATAAAGGCAAGCCCTCTCCTAAGCGCCTTGACCATGGGATACGTGCATTTATAAAGCCCACACGGCTTGACCTTGTAATAGGTGTTATACTGCTTGCGATTTTAGTGGGCTGGATGGGTATTTCGCTTAATATGGGTAACTTTAACTGGGCTTGGGATTCTCTATCAAGTATTTTGTCTTACAGCGCAACCCTGGATACAGGACCGCTAAAGACCGCCGGTTTTGGCGGGGATAATATTGTGTTAAATTTATTTAGCACTGTAGTATTGCTCATTTTGGGCACAGGAAGGTTTAATTTTGATGGTATTAACGATAGATTTTTAAACGCTTGGCGCACCCTTCGCGCAAGCACATCAAAGTATCTTGCGCGGGCGAGGGAGAGAATAATTAAGTTATTTAAACCAATGCCGCCCGCCGCCGAACCCCAACCCTTCACTCTACGGCAGACAGCTATTTCTGCGGTAATTAAGCCAGTGGTTATTGTAGGGTTGATGACTTTAGCGCCATCGATATTAAGGTTTATTATAGGTGTAGAGGTAAATATAGAACCTATTTGGCTCAACTTATTTGGAGCTGGAATTTATCTTTTCTGGGGCGCTGCTGATTTAATTAACCTTATGTCAGCAGTAATAGCTAACTTTATAAAACCAAGAGCGCCAAAAATAGAAGAAGATGTTTTAGAGAAAACAACAGATTGGCAGGATGAAAGAGCAATAAATACAGTAGAATTTTGGAAAACGACTCTACCCCGTAAATTTAGCAATGTTAAGGTTAACTATGTCTCTTCCGATAAACTTCCTGCAGATGAGCTTTTCCAAATCAAAAGGAAAGAACAAACCGTTGAAGTTGTATATTGGCTTGTGGCTAAATCAGATGACAGGTTATTTAATCTATTACGCGAGTTCCTGCTTGCCTCTGTGCTTGTACTACAAGTTGCGAAACAACTTAAAAATATTTCTCGCCTTATGAGTTTGAAAAATGTCTTATTTGGCGAAGAATTTACACCAGAGCAAAAGAGGATTATGCTGGAACGTCCCAGGGTTATTTCAAAGATGCTAGCACCCGGTATTCCAGAAGAAGAATTAAAAAGGTTAACCAGTAAGATAGAAAAAAGTTTTGTAAAGTTTTCTGCCTTTAACATATTGAGATCAGTTGATGTATCCGCCGCTATAGTTTTTACTTTGTTTACATTTCAAAGGTTATCAACATCCTCTCCTGCTTCTGATAGCCTTTATTATGTTACACTCGTAGTCTTTATTATTTCAATTTTGGTGAATGTGCTAAACGTAATGCGTATGAGAAATGCGGCTGGGTCAACATATAGAATACTTCCTTTCTTCCAGAAGAAAATTTTAGTCTCTCCGGATCTCGATTTAGATTTTTTTCAAGATACTGTTGACCATGAGATAGTTCATTATCTTGGCCATTTTGGATATATTAAACGCCATATAGCGATTGCAGAAGCAATTGAAACCATTTTTCAGGAGAATATAGCTGATGCTGAAGATGAAGATATTAATAAAGGAATTGAATTAATGAAAGAGATAGAAGATCCTGAATTAAGAATGAAAGAGGCAACAAAATTTGCAAGAAGAGAAAGAAAGTTATTTGATTTTGTTTTCGCTGTTTTAGAGAGTATTTTGCGATATCTTCCTTTTAACATAGAACTTGAACCGCCTTATTCTTATAGATTAGGCAGGATTTTAAGAGGTATGGCTTATGAACTTTCCAGACAAACCAAACGGCCTGAAGACAGAATAAAATATTTAAGATTATTAGCTCATGGCGTAGATGAAGTTACAGCTGAAAGACTTGTTCGTAACAATGAGCCAGATGGAAACTATTTGGTTACTCATCCAGTTACTATAAGAGGAAAAGGTAGGGTAGGTACTTCGCAGGTTGCTTCGCTACAAACCGTACCAGATTTAACAACCCAGCCAACTGTCCCACCAGAGTTATCTACCGAAAAAGCTGCTACAGCGTTGTCAACTACTGTCTTGCCTGCACTACCTCCTGCAGAAGAATTAGGTAAGACTATGCAAACTGCAGTTGGGTTAGCTTCTGCCGTTTCTTCTCAGGTTACAGAAGAGTTTTATCAGGGCTTGATAAAAGAGAGCCATAACATATCAAGCCCCCAAGAGCAGGCAAGGGTTGCCCTCTGGATAATATCAAGCGGCGTAAATTCTGGCGCATATACAGATGATGAGATTCTGGCATTATGGAAACAGCTTCTTGATATATTGCCATCTGCTAAGGAGTCCTGGGTTGGCAGATTTTATCTGGAAATGACTGAGGAATTAGTAAGGTTTGCAGAATCAGGCAGGTTTCCAATGCCTGATAAGACCCAGCGCGATATCTTAAAAGAGATATCGCAGGGTTTAATGGGACAGTTAAACTCTCAACCCTACGCAATAAGATTAAAGGCAAGGCTTATCCTTGCGCGTTTTTACCTTGGCAGGGGGCAATTTGATATAGCAGTTTCGCATTATTCAAGGGTTATAAGAGAACTTGAGGGAGTGCGTGATAGGAAATATGATTTGCCTGAACTTATCATCGAGGCAAGCAGGACTTTAAACGCCATAGCCCAATATGCAAAACAGAAAAAATCACTTACACCCAATGAGCAATTATTATTAACAAAGGTTTTATCTGCACAAGGGCCTGATGAGTTAAGGCGCCTTGCATTTCTGGTTCTGACACCAGAGCAGGGAGGAACTGTTAACGGCCAAAACTCAGCCTTACTGGCTATTTCCGAAACTGAAAACATATTTGACAGAAAGCGAGGCGATAAACAGGTTGAGACTTTAAGGCGGCAAGTAATAGCCAGTCAAAAAGGGCTTAATTCAGAAGCCCGCATATCCTTGATGCTTGAGCCAATATTTAGGAAGTGGCCTGGTATTGATTTAGATACAGTTGTCCAGGATATAGTTAGTATAATAGACACTGAGAATAATCCCGATGAAAAAGACCGCCTCATCAGGCATCTTTTAGGAGAGATAAGGAATTTTGTTGAGGCAGACATTAGGAATATTGTTCCGCCAGAATTAATTGCTAAGGTAGAGGAAGTTATAGACAGAAACAGGGAAATTTTACATAACCAGACAGAACTTGAATATGGCTGGTTTAGATTTTTAGTGAGTTTAAAATATAGCGGGAAATATGTCGATGCAAAGACATTAGTCAATAGTTGGGAAAATTTACTTAAGCCATATCCTTCTTCAAAGGATAAGTTTATCACTTGGCTTACAGGGTTAATGCGAAAAAATCCTCAGGGTTTCCCGCAGGTGCCAGTCCAGGTTTTCCCTAAGGTTGAGCTTCAGGATAAAGCTGTAGAGTTTGAGCCTCTCCCATATAATAAGAATTTTGTAACCGCATTTCATATTGCCCAATGGATACTCGGGTTTTTAGCATTTACCTTTCTTTCATCGAGTTTCATCACAGTGGCTGGTTTGGTGTTTTTCATAATAGCCGTTATTATAACTCTATTGATAAATAAAGATATCCTCATAAGAGGAAAACCTGTGAAACCATATACGTCTTTATTATCTGCTGAAGCGATGGGCTTTTTATTTGTTTTATTTTTCCTGCTTCCCCCTCTTGGGTGGATACTTCTTTTTTTATGGTCTTCAGTATTCTTATTTAGAATTTTCGATACTATTTCAAAAAGCAACACATATTCAATTCGGCCATATCTTATAGGGACATTAATGTATTCCTTCATTATCAAGGCTATACCTATTATAGCAGCTTCCTGGGGCACCTCTTTAGTGGTGTTATCTTTGGTATTCATTGCTGAGATATTATTGGCAGGGGCATTCTTCTATATACGAAAACGACTTTCACAAAAACCATTTGTCTTAGAACGAAAGGGTCCCCTAAGATGGCACTTTAAGGAATATAAAGAAACTTCTAATTTCTGGAATAGCTTTTTCTCTAAAGAAACCGAGGCTCAGATTTCCACCCATATTGATACAGCCTGGATGAATAATTTAGCGAGGGAGGAGGTTAATAAAGTAGCAATAAGAAACCCCAGGGTTAGATTAAGCAGAGACCTTTACCGGGAAATAATTAAGCAAACCGGCTCAAACGCTGCATATTTAGATATAGATATTTTACACAGGGTTGCTCTAAGTTGTTTTGAAAGATTAGGCCTTCCTAATAATGGCGGTTTTATTGATAGCATAACAGAAGAAATATCCAAAAGAATACAAACCCAGATTAAAGGAGAGATTCCAGTTGATATTAAACAAATTGATGCTCAGCATATTGAACAAATTATAAAATCTGTTTTAAATGACCAGGAACTGGTTCTTATCAGTCTTGCTCTATATACAGGAGGGATGCCGAAAACTACCTTTATTGATTATTTAGCCCATAATGCATTTTTAACAACGCAACCGTATTATACTGAGCCTCGCAGGGCAGTAATTGAGGATAAGCCTGATTTTAATATGCTGCTCAGCGCTTTAAAGGTGCAGATAGATTTAAATACGCCTATTTTAGAGCAAATTCCTGAATTATATACACGGCTAACAACTCAGACTGCTGGTGATAATCCCATCGCAAAACTTGATAGAGATTTTAAGGATACTATAGATGAATTCCCGGGGCATAGGCAAGTTGCCGCGAATAACCTGAGGACATTTGCCTTAGGGCAATTTTCCCATAGCAGGCATTATGCAATTGTGGAACTTGTGCGTAATGCCCTGCATGCAAACCGCGGCCTTAAGAAAGAAGAACAAAAAGTCTATATCGCACTAAGGGAGTATTATGCAAGCGTAATAGATAATGGCGAGGGCTTAGACCTTGGTGAGTTAAGCGACTTAGGCGGGGCTCTGAAAGAAGCAGGGCTCTCAATGAACTGGATAAATACAGACCTTTTATCTTTCACTGCAACAGGCGGAAAGAAATTCCTGCAGATTGCCGAGAACTTTGGCCTTGGTTTCTTTTCCTCGTTTAGCCATCTTTTGGCTGATGGCGACAGGGTTGTTGTTGAGACATTTACAAAAAAGGATAAAGCAGGTTACCGCATAGTGGTTGAAAGGGTTAATTTAGGCACGCAAGGCGCCCCAAGATACGAAGACAGGATAACAATAGCTAAGATTCCAAATCCGGGCCGCAGAGGAACGCGCGTTGAGATATTTGGCGATATAGAAAAAGAATCAATAGCAAGGCTCCTTAATACCAAATTCCGCTATCATACACAGGGTGAAATCTTACTTGATGACGGAGTAAGAACAGAGGTTGTAAATCTCAGGACGGTAAGAAATTTAATGAAGCCTGCA
>CAZDNS010000004.1:0-45178 GCA_964506845.1 uncultured Planctomycetia bacterium
ACAGAATGGATGAGGTCCTGATAAAAGATGGCCAGCTAATTGAAAAAGACCAGCAGCTATCCAGCTTAGAGGAAGTAATTATTAAGAAAGAGAAAGAGCTAAATGATACTAAATCGTATCTTGAACAAAAAATCAATGAATTAAACGGTATTTATAATTCAGAGGGTTTCAGATTTATATTAAGACCATTATGGACAATTCTCTGGAATTTAAAAATTGTTTTAAAAAAACTAAAAACAGTCTTATCTGCTATTTTTTTGGCAATAATAACCATATTACTGACACCCCTCTTTTTTTTTGTAAGTTTTTCCTTCTTATTTGAAAGTCTCATCCATAAAATTTTAAAGTTTTTTCCTAATAAAATACCAGAAAGAGAAATTCTGCCATTTAATAGCCTAAAAGTTAGCATTGTGATTCCAAGCTGGAATGGCATAAACCTTTTAAAAGAATGTTTAAACTCAATATTTGTTTTGGCAGAATTTAAAGATGGCGAGAATGAAATTTTAGTTGTAGATGATGACAGTAGTGATGGAACATATGAATTTATTAAACAAAATTATCCAAATATAAGAATAATCCGAAATGAAAGAAATATGGGTTTTGGCTATACCTGTAATAGAGGTGTTAAAGAGGCAAGGAATGAACTTATAGTATTGATAAATAATGATATACTTCTGACAGAAAATTTTCTTAAGCCGATAAAAGAGCATTTCAAAGATGAAGGTGTATTTGCGGTAACTCCAAAGCTCTATGGTTGGGATAAAAAGACCTTCCAATGGGGAATGCATATGGGTTATTTTAAGAATGGCTATATTAGTTTATGGAATGAATCTGATACTCCGGAAGGAGAGAAAGTATATCAATCCTCGCCAACAATATTTGCAATTGGCGGTGCAATGGTTTTTAGAAAAAATGACTTTCTATGGCTTGGTGGTTTTGATGAAATTTATAGGCCAAATTGCTGGGAGGATATAGATATTTCCTATAGGGCATGGAAAAGGGGTTTAAAGGTTATATATGAACCAAGGAGTTTAATGTATCACAAAGGAAAGGCAACCTTAACATACGAAAGGCACAAAGAGATAAAAAATGAACTCTCTTTTACATGGAAAAATATAACCGATTGGAATATTTTAAAAGAACACCTAAATCTCCTGCCCTTTAATTTACAGAAACAGGGATATCCGTTTCTAAAGGGATTTTTATGGGCGTTGAATTTATTGCCCACAACCTTATTGCGCAGATTAAAGGAAAGGCGATTTATACAGCGAAAGGATGACGATATCTTTAAGCATTCTATGCATTATTACGAAAACTTTAGAAAAAATAATTTTAGACACTCTGAAAATACAAAAAGAAAAGTTTTGATTATTACTTTATTTCTGCCATATCCGCTTAATATGGGTGGCAACATAAGAATACATACTTTGGCAAAACTTCTTAAAGATAAATATGATATTTATCTTATGAGCCTCATCCATAATAGAAAAGAATTTGAATATATTTCAAGACTTAAAGAAATTTTTAAAGATGTATTTCCAGTCTATAAATTTTTTCCATCGGTCAGGGGTATATTATTCCCCCAAAAGTACAAATATGCATATAGCCACGATTTAATTGAAAAACTTAAAGAAATTCAGAACACCCTACCATTCGATATCATTCAGATAGAATCTAACGAACTACTCTATCTTTTAGATGTTATAAAATTTACACCTGTAATTTATACTGAACATGACTCAAGCGTTTTGTCCTTTAAGAATTCCTATTACCACTGTAATGGCTATAATGTCCTATTTGATTTTTATGAATATTTAAAACGTGTTAACTTTCATAGGAATGCATATAAAGGATTAAAAAATGCAATTACGTTGTCTAAATATGATACTGATTTTTTGAAAACGATGTTTTCCAATATTAATTTCCATCTGGTGTGTACCGGTGTAGATACGGATTTTTTCTATTATGAAAATCATTATGACCATTCCAAGAAACTTATTTTTGTAGGGCACTATAAACACTATCCCAACGAAGATGCCATTGTATATTTTGTAAATGAAATTCTTCCTTTAATTCGTAAACAGTTAAAAGATGTTGAGTTATTAGTTGTTGGCTCTGAACCGACCGAAGCAGTTAAATTACTATCCAAACAACATAATGTTAATATTGTAGGAACAGTGGATGATATAAGACCCTATCTAAGAAGTGCAAGCATATTCATTAATCCTATTAGAATAAGCGCAGGTATAAAAGGAAAGGTTTTAGAAGCAATGGCCTGCGGTATTCCAGTAGTATCCACCAGACAAGGCGCCTTTGGCATAGACGCAGAACCTGAGAAAGAAATACTTATTGCTGATAGTTCAGAGCATTTTGCAGAGCAAGTAGTTAGATTACTTAAGGATGATGGGTTATACTTAAAACTTGCACAAAATGCCCGTAAACTCGTTGAGACAGGATATAACTGGAAAAATATTGTAAAAAGGCTTGATAATGTTTATAGCGGTATAATAACAAATTCATTAGATTTTTCTTATAACGCATATATAGATAGAATCCTGCACAACGTTAATAATATAGTAGACCGGTATATTGAAGATGCCGAAATAGAGGGACCCCATTTAGGCCCAGAGGAACTTCATATCGAACTTACTTATAATTGCGATAGCAAATGCATTATGTGCGACCTATGGGATTATAATAAAAGAACTGCCGAGGTAGGGAAGGAACTTACCAAAGAAGAAATAGAATCACTTATAAAAAATTCTTCCTATCTTAAACGACTAAAGACAGTTGTCTTATCTGGCGGAGAGCCTTTCTTGCGTAAAGACATAACTGATATATGCGGTATTATTCTAAGATATCTACCCGATGTTTCACTTACCATATTAACGAATGGTTTAAACCCGGAAGTTATTATAGATAAGACCAAAGAAATATTGACGAAATATTCACCAAAATCAATTTGTTTGGGAAGTTCGTTGGATGGATTAGGCGATATACATGACTATATTAGAGGCAAGAAAGGTGCTTTTTCGTCTTTGGAAGAAACGATAAAAAGGTGTAAATCGGAATTACCTGAGATAGAACTTGCAGTGACCTTTACCTTAACACCCCATAATTTTAAACACTTGATTCCTGCTAAGGAATTTGCTGATAAACGTAATATAGGCTTTTATGTACAATTTACTGTCCCGAAAGAAATAAGAGGACAGTTTAAATGGACCAATAGGTATTTTCTAAAAATAGAAGAGGATGTTTACAATATCCTGAGTGATTTTATCAAGATGCAAAATCAAGATAATCTTTTAGAGATAGCAGAAAAATGGCATCTTAACGGTGGGCTATTGGCTAAACTCTACTACTGGGCTAATTTAATTAGATATCAGAAAACACCAAAGAGGTTATTTAAAAAGTGTATTGCAGGCTCAAGGTTTGCGATGTTAAATCCCTTTGGCGATGTTTTTTTCTGCCCCATATTGAAGGATAGAATAACAGGAAATATACGAAAAGAAAATTTTGACAAAATTTGGATGTCAGATAAAGCAAGACATATCAGAGATTATATCGACAAGGGAGATTGTCATTGCTGGCTTGTATGCATTATTTTTCCTTTGTTAGATGAAGTATTCTCAAATAAAAAACAGCAAATTTCCTTACCCTCGTATAAGACTACAGATTATGTAAAAGCCCAGCAGGAAAATATAGAGCTTAATGAGAAAGAATTAGAAGAGGGAAAAATTATTTTAAATTCTAAGCCTCAGATTATAGGAATCGGCGCCCATTATAACTGCAATGCTAAATGTATATTCTGTTTAGATGGCGATTATCCATATTTTAATCTGGATGTCTATAGAAGATTTTTTGAGAGAAAGTTGGGGTATATTTTACCCCTTGCGCGCGCTTTGAATCTATGCGGTTATGGAGAATTACTTTTAATGCCCGATATCCTGTTTCTATTAAATCACTTAAACGATACGTTACCGCATATAAATAAAATTATTACAACAAATGGTATTCCCTTAAATGACGCTGTTTCTGAAAGGGTTATTAAAAGCAGATACAATATTCAAATTTCGTTACACGCCTCCAATGCACACCTTCATAAGTTATTAACTGGAATTGATGTATTTGAAAAAATCGTAAAACAGATAGAAAGGTTAATTTCTATCAGGCCGGATAATACAATGCCCGGCATAAGTTTGATTTTTGTGATTAATTCACTGAATATTAACGATTTGCCAAGATTTGTGAGATTTGCGATAGATTTAGGCGTAGATGAGGTTATATGCAATTATATGACAGTATATAAACCCTCCCATTTTAAATTATCCTGTTTTTATAAACAGGAAATAGCAAATGAGATGATTTTAAAAGCAGAAGAGATAGCAGGAAGATATAAATTTCGCTTAAGGTATCCTCCCAGATTTGGTCAGAATTCTCATACTAATGGTAGTTCTGTATGCAGCGAGCCATGGAGCTACTTCTATGTTGAGACTCAGGGCTCTGTATTACCCTGTTGTTACGCAGAAGGACATATTGGTTATCTAAATCAGAAGGATTTCGAAGAAATCTGGAATGGGAAGAATTATCAAAAGCTAAGATACTCTCAGATAGAAAAAGACAGAAATGGATTCTGTCAGCATTGTTACAAAATAGATGAGCATAATGTAAATAATCTACAGGCTCACTGCAATATCACATCGCTTAAACATTATGGTATTTCGATAGAAGATATAAGAAATAATTATATTAAATTTCCGTTACTTGTAAAGGATGATAAATAAAATCATTATCCTTAACTTAACCCTGCTTAAGATGTAATATCTAAAGTTAAATATGATATGAAGGTTGCCCTTGTCCAATGCCCTGGCTGGGGAAGAGATTGCCCTCCCTATACGATGGCGTTACTGTCTGCTATACTCAGGAGTAATGGCCATAAGGTTTTTTGTTTTGATATAAATAATGCGCTCTATCATTCTAGCCCCAAGGAATATAGAAAATTCTGGGACGATAAAGATCTTTATTCTTTTTGGTCAGATAAAGCAACGATTTCAGAATTTATACAGACAAATAAGCAACTTATAGAAGAGAAAATAGATGAAATTTTAAAAACAGATTCAAAAATCATAGGTTTTACGGTTCATTTTAGTTCCCTTCTTGTGAGTTTAGAACTTGCAAGAAAAATAAAGCAGGTCGATAAGAATAGGATAATAATATTTGGAGGTCCTGATTGCGTAAGAGAATTGAGGGGTTTAGAGATAATAAAGAATCAGTTTATAGATGCTGTGGCAGTTGGCGAGGGAGATTTTACAGTCCTTGAACTTGTAAAGATGATAGAGGAAAAAGGTAAGGTAGATTTTTGTAAAGGCCTTTTAATCCGCAACAACGGCAATATTATGGATTGTGGCGATAGAGAGGTAGTTACCGACCTGGACAGTCTGCCATTTCCAGATCACTCCGATTTTAAAGAAGATATCTTGGCAGGTTTATACAGACAGCCATACCGTTTAGAGATTTTTGACAGCCGAGGCTGTTTTATGCAATGTCATTTTTGTAGCGAATGGCAGTTCTGGAAGAAATTCCGTTCGATGAGTGCAGATAGAATGTTTACTGAGATTTTACATCAAATTAATAATTTTCCACAGGTTAATTATTTCTATTTTATAGGTTCTCTCTTAAATGGTGATATCAAAGCCCTATCCAGATTTTGTGATTTAATAATTGAAAATGAAATAAAAATAAGATGGCTTGGTCAGGCGATAATCAGGCCCGAGATGACAAGAGAACTATTAGAGAAGATGCGGCGCGCCGGATGCGAGTGGATTGGATATGGCATAGAAAGTGGTTCGCAGAAGGTAGTAGATAATATGAATAAGCGCTTTAAGATATCCGATGCCGAAAGAATGCTTAAAGATACTCATGAAGTGGGCATAGAGGTTCAGGCAAATTTTATGTTTGGAATACCTGCAGAGACCGAAGAAGATTTTAATGAAACGCTTGAATTTTTAAAGCGAAATAGACCTAATATCGATTCTGTTTTAGCCAGCCAATCTTTCTGTGTTATAGATAAGGGGACATATTTACATACAAATGCTAAGGAATTTAAAATAAAAGATGAAAATCATCATCTATTCTGGGAGGCAGATGATGGGATAAATAGCTATCCAGAAAGATTTAGGCGGTATGAAGAGTTTTGTAATCAATCCCTTTCTTTAGGTCTGCCTGAGACATCAGGCACTTTAAGACATAAGCCTGATAAGTGGCTATTATTGAGTGACTATTATAATTATAAAAAGGATTATAACAAGGTGCGGTTAGCTACAGAATTTATGCCTCTCAATATAGAAGTATTAGAAAAACTCATAGGCATGCTAAAGGAATTAGAGAATTCAAATTTAATTTCTGCTTCTGAATCTGAAAATATTTATGAGTCTTTGTGTAAAAAGTTCGATTATACGTTTAATGAAACACAAAAAAGCATAATCAAATACCTATCTAACAAGAAGCTTTGGAAAAAGTTACTTAATTATATGATTATAGAAGTTCAGAAATATAGAAAAGATACTTTTGTGCTTGGATATCCCTACTGGTTAACAACAGACCCTGCAAATATCTGCACCTTGAGATGTCCATTTTGCCCCACAGGCCAACAAAGAAATTCCCGCCCAAAAGAAGTAATGTCTTTTCAAAACTTTAAGAAAATTATAGATGAATTAGGTCCCTATTTAATCCATATAGACTTTTGTAATTGGGGCGAGCCCCTCTTAAATAAAGAGTTGTTTGAAATGATTGCTTATGCAAAAAAATTTATTATTGATACTTTGGTAAGTACAAATTTTAACTACTTTAGTGAAGAGATGGCAGAAAAAATGGTTCTTTCGGATTTAGATAGACTCATAGTTTCAATTGATGGAGCAAACCCAGAGACTTACTCAAAGTATAGGGTGGGTGGGGATTTTAATAAGGTTATTGATAATCTAAAGATTTTGATTAAAAAGAAAAAAGAACTTAACAAGAAAAATCCTCATATAACCTGGCAATTTCTAGTTTTCAGACACAATGAACATGAAATAGAGAGGGTTAAAGAATTTGGGAAAGAAATCGGTGTAGATGCAGTTGGTATAACAAAAGCATTTATTGGAGACAAGGACTGGATTCCCTTAAATGAGGAATATAGTCATTACAAGAAAGAAGAAATGGAAGATGAATATACTTCTAAACACTTTAGACCGCCACAACATGTGATGTGCAACTGGCCTTGGGAAGCAATAGTTGTAAATTCCAACGGTTCTGTTTCTGTATGCTGCTCTGTAGAAGATGAAAAAGATGATTTTGGTTATCTATTTGGTAAATTGTTCAAGGATATATGGAATAATGATAAATTTCTTGAATCCAGGGGTTATATTAAACATAAGAAAATATTTAATAAAAGCGACAATGTTTGTGTTAGTTGCAGACATTCTGGCTTGATAAATTTGGACATAACGCCGGCTATTCAATTTTTGAATAAATAGAATTTATCTATGAAGGTTGCACTCATTCAATGTCCAGCCTGGGGTACTTATGATCCCCCGCTTGCCTTAGCACAACTCTCTTCTTGTTTAAAAAAAGCTGGTCATAAAATATTTGTTTTGGATATGAATATAAAACTTTATAGAAATAGACAAGATAACCACAAGAATATGTGGGCATGGGAGCAGAGCCAGTTCTGGTATGATTTGACATCTGTTAAGAAGTTTTTTAATGGCAACAGCAAAACCATTGAGGGTTATCTCAGCGAAATTATTGAAAAAAATATAGATATTATAGGATTTTCTATCAGTGCTTCCTCGCGCCTCGCAAGTCTTGAGACAGCAAAATTAATTAAAAAAATGAATCCAAAAGTTTTGACAGTCTTTGGAGGCCCTCTTTTTTTGGAAAGAAGATTTATTGATTTGGTTTTAGAAGATTCCAGCGTTGACATTGTAATTATAGGAGAATCTGAAATTACACTAAATGAATTACTAGAATTTGTGGAAGAAAAGAAGGATATAAGCACTTGTAAAGGAATGGCGCTAAAAAGAGAAAATAAAATCGTAGTTACAGAACCAAGACAACCAATTTCAGATTTAGATGTATTGCCATTTTTAGACTTTAGCAAATTACCTCTAACCGATTATGATGACTCAAGGCATATTCCTATTATGTCAAGCAGGGGTTGTGTGTTAAACTGCGTTTTTTGCAGTTCCCGTTCGTTCTGGTCCGGCTACAGAACAATGAGTGGTCAGAGAATATTTAAGGAAATAGAATTTCAAAAGGCACATCTCGGTAAGTTATATCCCCACCTTGGCCATGTGGATTTTATGGATCTGGTTTTTAACGGTAACCTAAAAACATTAGAAGAATTCTGTGAGTTTATGATAAAGGCGGAGTTTAAAATAGCCTGGACAGCCAATATGATTATAAGGCAGGATATGACATCAGATATTCTAAAAAAGATAAAAGAGGCTGGCTGTGAGCATATATTATTTGGCATAGAATCTGGTTCGCCTCGGATACTAAAACTTATGAGGAAAAATTATAGGATAGAAGATGCAGACCGAATAATAAAGGAACTGCATGAGCTCGGTATAATAGTAACCTGCAATTTTATGTTTGGTTTTCCAGGAGAAAGAGAGGAAGATTTTCAGTTAACCCTGGATTTTATTAGACGAAATGCTAAGTATTTAGACAGGGTTTATCCTTCACGAACCTTCTGTGCAATTGAGGAATTTAGCTATTTACCATCTCATCTTAACGAGTTTAATATCAAGCCAAACCCTCCAAATCACTTATACTGGGAAAGCGTTGATGGTAAAAATACCTATCCTGAAAGACTCAGACGCTGCGAGGAGTTTTGCGCCTTAGCCTCTTCTTTAGGGATAGAGGTGGGTTGCGGTGTGCAGATCTCTGTTAAACTCGACGAATGGTTTAATTTAGGCTATTACTATGAACATAAGGGTGATTTTGAAAAAGCAATTGATTGTTTTTTAAACTACTTTAAACTTGATGCAAATAATGAAGCTGTTTCAAATAAACTCGCTTATTATTCAAAAAAAATAGATACAATATCAATTAGCGACAGTTTGAAGGCTACGCTTAGAGATTTCCATAAAGACTCTAAACCTGAGATATGTCAAAGCCCAGAACTTTCCCCAAACGCAAATGGTAAAAAGCGTTTTACATGGAATATCCATTATGACTGTAACTACCGTTGCCCTTATTGTTTTTTTGAAGGAAAATGGGAAGACTATAGAACTAAGAACGTATATATTAAGGTTGAGGAGTGGTTTGAATACTGGAGAAGGATTTATAAGAATTACGGATGTTGCTTTATCCTTATCACAGGTGGAGAACCCTTTATATATCCAAATTTTATTGAACTAATAGAGGAATTATCCCATATTCACTATCCGATAAATATTTCAACCAATGCCTCTGGAGATTTAGACTCATTTGTAAGAAGAATAGACTCAGATAGAGTTTCGCTCTCTGTAAGTTTTCAGCCGGGTTTTGAAAAAATTGATTCATTTTTAGAAAAGGTAAAATTCTTAAGAACGTATAATTTTAATGGATGTATAAATTTTGTAGCCTATCCACCCTTTATAAAGGATATAAGTTTCTATAAAGAGAAATTTAATTCAATAGGGCAAGAATTAAAGGTTATCCCTTTTTGGGGAAAATACGAAGAAAAAGAATACCCTTTAGCATATACCGAAGAGGAGAAAGAACTTATTGGAATAAATGGAGAGTGGTTTAACAGGGTTAGAAAAAAAGGCTCTATCTGTCCCGCCGGCTATAACTCTGCGCTTGTGTTCCCGGATGGAAAGGTAGCCAGGTGCGGTCAGATTGGAGAAAGAAGACTTATAGGTAGTCTATTTGACAATAACTTTAAACTGCTCCATGAGAAATTGCCTTGCGATGCTGAATTCTGCCCCTGTGATGAAGATAGATTGTTTGGCGAGGAAGAAAAGGAACACATAACTATCTCAAATAATAAGAATGACCCTGAAGTTACTAACCCATTGCTTAACGATAGGGAATATGAGTTAGGTAAAACAGTTCTTGCTTCTTCTCCAAAAGCGATTTTTATCCAGGTAGCAGGCCCCTGCAATTCATTTTGTGCCTTTTGTTCCAGGGGTAAGGATTATGAAATATTTGATTTAAGGATTCATCGACAGCGTTTCGAAAAAACTCTTTACCCATTTATTAAAAAAGCAGAGAGGCTTTTTTTGACTGGCTCCGGAGAATTCCTACAGCTTCCTGATGCGGATAAAATATTGGATTCTTTTGATGAGAATTTTCCACAGGTGGAAAAGTGTTTCTCAACCAACGGTTCGTCTCTAATTCCTTGGGTATGCGATAAGATAGTAAATAGCAAAAGCCGCTATACCATACATATTTCCTTACATGCAAGTAACGCCGCTTTACACAGGGCTATTACGCGTACTGACAATTTTCACAAGATTTTAGGACAAATTAAATATCTCGTTGATTTACGAAAAGACAAAGATAAGACCAAGGTGCATTTAATATTTGTAGCAACAACTCTAAATATAGAAGACCTTCCAAATTTTGTGAGGTTAGCAGCAAATCTTAAGGTAGATAAGGTTATATGTTATTATAATTACATATACACGCCTGCCCAAAAGTATCTTTCCTGTTTCTTCAAGCAAGGCTTTACTAATGAGATTCTCGATGAGGCAGTAACTTTAACACATAGGTTAAATATGGATATAACACTCCCGCCAAAGTTTGCTCAAAAAGATTATCCTAACGTTGGTCCCTGTCGTGAGGCATGGAGTCAGATTATGTTTGATATCAATGGGCACGTCCTCCCCTGCGATGCATCTGAGGATTGTGATGAAATTTTAGGAGATGGAAAAGATTTTATGGATATTTGGAATAGTTCTTATTATCAAAACCTAAGAAAATTGCTACTTGATGGAACAAGTTCATGTTTTAGTCATTGTTTCAGGGCAAATCCAAAAAGCGTTAATGATTTTAAGTCCCATGTTATTCACAGAGGTAAAAGCGAAGATATAACAGAAATCTGGGGCGATAATTTTTAATGTTAATGGATAACATTAATCAGGTAAACGGGAGATTAACTTGGCTTATCCATTATTATTGTAATTACAGATGTCCCTATTGTTTTTATTATGAAGGATGTGGTTGGGAGATATTAAAGGCTCATAATGTGTATCTATCTCCATCTGAATGGCTGAAACACTGGCAGAGATTTTATGCTAAATATGGACGATTTGCTATACTGATTACAGGTGGAGAACCGTTTACATACCCACATTTTATAGAGATTGTAAGGGAGTTATCTACAATACATTTTCCCATAAATATCTCAAGTAATGCTTCTGGCGAACTCGAACTTTTTATAAAATTAGTTAACCCGGAAAAGGTTTCTATCTCGTTGAGTTTTCATCCAGCATTTGATGATTTGGACAATTTTATAAAAAAGGTTGGACTTTTGCGTGATAACGGGTTTAACGGTTGTATAAACCTTCTTGCCTATCCACCATATTTAAAAGATATACCATATTATATAAGCAAGTTTGATGGAATTGGAGAGAAACTAAAGATTATTCCTTTTAGGGGCATATTCGCTCAGAAGGCTTATCCCTGGAGTTATTCTGAAAATAATTTAGATACGATGGGTATTAATGCAGACTGGTTTGACAAAATTAGAAAAAAAGGGAAATACTGTCAGGCAGGAGAAAAAACTGCTATGCTTCTTCCTGACGGTTATGTTGTTCGTTGTGGTCAGTTGTTTTATAAATTTGTACTTGGTAATTTTTTTGATGTCAATTTCAGACTCTTGGATAATTCGATTCCCTGCGAAATAGAACTCTGTCCCTGCGATGAAGATAAAATTTTTGGAGAGGCACAAGTAGCTACTTATGAAAAATAACAACATCTATTTTAGTTGGGACATCCATTACAGATGCAATTTTAGGTGCCCTTATTGTTGGTTTTATAAAGACTGGGCAACTTTAAATAAGCGTAATATTTATCTTTCCCCTGATGAGTGGATGATACACTGGAGACGTATCTATGATAAATATGGAGAACTAAAGATTGAACTTGTCGGAGGAGAGCCATTTATATATCCAAACTTTATTGAACTGGTAAAAAAACTTTCCTCTATCCATTTACTAAAAGTAACCACCAATTTATCCGGCGATATCGAACATTTTGCAGAAACGATTAATCCTGAAAGGGTAAATTTAGATTTGAATTTTCATATCCTTTTTATAGATTTAGAAACGGTTATAAAAAAAGCTCTTATTCTAAAAAAAGCAGGTTTTAAAGCAGGGATTTGTTACCTTGCCTATCCTCCACAGATGCATAAGATTAAAAATTTAAGCGAAAGATTTAAAAAGGAAGGAATAAATTTTGCCTTAGCAGCATTTTGGGGAGAATATAATGGTAAGAAATACCCCCAAGCTTATACGGAAGAAGAAAAGGAATTGATGCGGCCATATTTAGGAGATATTAATAGGATTACTTATCATCTGGATGCAAAGAGCCCCAAAGGCAGATTATGTAGTGCAGGCTATAAATACGCAAGTATTCAGGCAGATGGTAATGTTGTTAGGTGCGGTCCTTTAGGTGCAAATTCGATTGGAAACATAATGGACGAAAATTTCAGGCTTCTTGAAAATCCGCTTCCATGCGGATCAGATGTTTGCCCTTGCAATGAATATGAAAATATAATTGAGAATGAGAAAGTTAAGCCGGGATTTTCTTCGGATGATAGGTCTGAAAATGATATAGAAATCATATCTATAGCGACCAAAAAAGACAAGCTGGATGCAGATTCTATCAAACTCCCTATTTTTCTAAGAACGGCTCCTCCATACAGAGTACACTGGAACTGGGAATTAAGTTATCGTTGTAATTATCACTGTTCTTATTGCCCCTGGTGGAAAAAGGGAAAAGAAGAAAAAAATACATTTTTTGAAAATATTGAGTTAGATACTTGGCGGAGGATTTGGGATGGTATATTTGAGAAATACTGGTGCTCTCATATAAGATTTTCAGGGGGAGAACCAACTATTTATCCAAACTTTTTCGATTTAGTTTCTGTATTACTAGAAAAACATACGGTTGACATAACTACAAATCTGAGTTTTGATATCTCAATGTTTATGAAAAAGATAAAATCAAGCGGTATTTCTATTTCTGCAAGCCTTCATCCGGAGTTTGACAGGATAGGACCCTTTTTAGAAAAGGTTTTGCTCTTACACCATAACGGCTATCCATCAACGATATCTTATGTGGCATATCCCCCACACCTTGAAGAAATTCGGAATTTTAAGTTAGCCGCAGAAAAAGAGAGAATTATGTTTAAAATTATTCCATATCAGGGTGAGTTTAACGGGAAATGTTATCCAAGGGATTATACTGCCCAAGAAAAATGTCTTATGGAGGGTTTATCAGAAGATTCCCTGAATACCCATTTGAACGAACTTAATAAAAGGTGGTATGACTGGAATGTTAAAAGAGACAGAGAAGATAGAGATAAAAAGGGAGAACTTTGCAGGATGGGCGAGATGTACGCTAAGATTAATCCCGATGGCAAAGTTTCAAGGTGTTGCGCAAGGGATAAAGACGGTTCTCTTGTCGGAGTTTTAGGCGATATCCTGGATACTTCCTTGAGATTATTGGATACGCCCAAACCCTGCGAAGCAAATAACTGTCCATGTTTTAAAAGTATGCATGTGGGTTTCGAGGAAGATAGATGGTTATCTCTATGGGAAGCCCCTGAACATCCTGTTTATAAGACGAGTTATATAAAAGAACTATTGGCTTTAAAAACTACATCTGAATCTAATAATTCTGTTATTCTCGCAACACAAAAAGAAGAAGTAGAGAATGACAATAAAAAGACTGAAATAGATAGCCAACTAATCCATCCCTCGCGGGTATTTTTTACCTGGGATATCCATTATGCCTGCAATTACCGCTGCACCTATTGTTTTTTCTCAAAGAGATGGGATGAAGTGGCTAAAGAAAATAGATATGTAGGTATTGATAGGTGGAAGGCTATCTGGGATGGTATTTTCAAGAGGTATGGGACAGGGCACATACATTTCTCTGGCGGAGAACCCTTTACCTATCCTTCTTTTATTGATTTGGTAGCTTACCTAAGCCAAGAATATACTGTTGAATTTGATACAAATCTATCATTTGATATTATGGAGTTTATATTAAAGATAAAACCTAGCAGAGCTAAATTTGCTGCTTCTTTTCATCCGGAGTTTGTAGGCATAGGTACATTTTTAGAAAAAGCCCTTTTTTTAAAAGAGGAAGGATATGATATAGGAATAAATTTTGTTGCTTATCCAGCACATCTTGAAGGAATGAAAGAATATAAAGAGAAAGTTATAAGTAAACATCTATCATTTGATATTATGCCATTTAGAGGAGAATATCAAGGGAGGAATTATCCTAAAGAGTATACCGAAGAGGAGAAGAGATTGATTAAGGAATGTGATTCTCAAACAGCAGCCAAAATGCTGGAAACATACGGAGGTGACAAAAAGAATTCTCGTAAAGGAGAACTTTGCAGGATGGGCCAGATGTATACCAAGATTCATCCTGATGGAACAGCCTACAGGTGTTGTTTTATTAATGATGGTGGTAAACTGGGCAATTTAATTGATGATACTTTTTCCCTATATGAGAAACCAAAAATTTGCGAATATGATGAATGCCCTTGCTGGGTAGCGATGATAGTAGAAAAAGAAAAGGATTGGGCATTTCACTGGAAGACACCAAAGGTATTTAAGGAGATTAATATTGGAACAGGATAAAACAAAGCATGTTGAGTTTGAATGGCTAATTCATTATAAATGTAATTATCGTTGCTCTTATTGCTTCTTTGATGGCAAATGGGAAGACGTAGAAAGGTTTAATAAATATTTATCTCCTGAAAAATGGATTAAGGCATGGATGAGGGTTTCAAGGGGCTATGAATATGTGCGTTTATTGATCACAGGGGGTGAACCATTTATTTACCCTTCATTTATAGAATTGCTCAAAGAATTATCCAAATATTTCTCAATAGGCTTTGACACAAATCTATCTTGTAACAAAGAACAATTGATTGATTTTGTAAATAACACAGTTATTTCTAATATTTCTTTGGGATTGAGTTTTCATCCCGCCTTTTCAAATTTTGAAACCTTTTTGGAAAAAGCACTATTCTTAAAGGAAAACGGCGTAAACAATATATGTGTTCAATATGTTGCCCATCCTCTACAACTTGAGCAGATGGGATATTTTCAAAATAGATTTATGGAAAATGGGCTATATTTTATTCCTTTACCTTTCAGGGGCAAGTATAATGGGAAAGATTACCCCAATGCCTTTAGAGATGAAGAGAAGAAAATGTTATACACTTCCACCTCTAATTTAAATGAAGAGCACAAAGAGAGGGTTAAAAACCACCTAAACCAGGTTGTAAGCAAGAATAAATTATGTACAGCAGGACTACTTTATGCCCGGGTTGATAATGATGGCACAGTTTATAGATGTGGTCATTACGCAACAAATTCAAGAAATGGCACAATCGGCAATTTATTCAATGAAAATTTCAGGTTATTAAAAGAGCCTTTTCCCTGCGAGCAGGAAGTTTGTCCTTGTGAATTCAGATGGCTTGTAGAAAATTAGCAGAGATAAAAGGCATATCTTAAGTAATGGAAAACAGTACAAACGGCAAGGTAAGTTTTTCCTGGGATATCCACTGGAAGTGTAATTATCGTTGTCCGTATTGCTGGTGGCATGACAGATGGGAGGAGCTCGCGAAGCACAACTATTATCCCGGCGTAGAAAAACTGATAGAAATTTGGAAAAGGATATATAGGATGTACAGTTCAGTTAATATTGATATCTCTGGCGGAGAGCCAATGTTATATCCTGGGTTTTTTGAATTTCTGGCTGAGATTTCCAAATATCATTCTATAGGAATTAATACCAATCTTTCTATTCAGCCTGAGGATATGATAAGAAACTTGACAAATGGTGCTATGGATAATATAAGACTGAATGCCACCTTCCATCCATTATTTGCCAGGCTCGATGAATTTTTAGAAAAGCTCAAGTTATTAAAGGATAAAGGATTTAATATCGGAGTTACATACCTTGCCTGGCCAGAACAAATTATAGATTTACTTATTTACAGGGAGAAATTCGAAGAAAATGGTTTTCGTATCTCAGTACTTACTTTCTGGGGCACTTATAATGGAAAAAGCTACCCCGGCTCATATACCGAACAAGAAAAAGAGATAATAAATCAAAACTTAGGAGAACGCTCAGGAGAGAATTTTCAGATTAAACCTGTAATTACCGAAGGAAAGAAGTGTAATGCCGGCCACACCTATGCAACTATTCACCCGGATGGCAAGGCTTTAAGATGTGGCGGTGGCAGCTGGGAGAGAGAAGATAGCCCTCTTGGAAATTTATTTGACAGTGATTTTAAGTTGTTAGATGAACCCGGGGTATGTACGTCAAGATATTGTCCATGTAATGAGTGGGCTTTTCTATTGGTAGAGAGATGAAGAACGGAAAGATAACCTTTGGATGGGATTTATGTTATACGTGTAATTATCGTTGTCCATATTGTGGGGTATGGGAAAAAAAGTCAGAAAAAGACCTTCTTTTATCTTCTGAAGAATGGAAGAGTATCTGGCATAGGTTATATGAAGAATATGGCAGTATCCACATATTTTTATCGGGAGGAGAACCTAGCACCTACCCCCCATTTTTTGAATTAGTCAAAATCTTGTGCAAGGAACATACCATAGAAGTTTGTACTAATCTATCATGGGATATAAATAGATTAATCCCAGAAATACCCACGGGTATTTTAAAGGTTGCACCTACTTTTCATCCAACTTTTGCTATGTTTGAAGAATTTTTTGAAAGGGCAGTTACGATAAAAAAATATTTACCTAATTATCAAATATATTATGTTGCTTACCCCGGTCAAATAAAAGAAATGCCTCAGAGAAGCAGAAGGTTTAAGGAAGAAGGTATAAAACTTATTCCATTACCTTTGAGAGGAGACGGATTTGTTCTTAATTCAGAGGAAGAGAAGAGAATTATTGAAGAAGTTAGCCCTTACAAAGGGGAAAAATTAGAATATCAACTTCAGAAGATTTCTCCCAAGGGCAAACTCTGTCGCGCAGGTCAACATTATGCTGTAATTAGAGCTGATGGTATGGTTGACCGCTGTAGCCAATATTCTGATAGTATATTAGGAAGTATATCAGATAAAAATTTTAAACTACTTGATGAAGCAGTATCTTGCGATAAGAATTATTGCCCCATAGAATCTCAGTGGATTTTAGAAAATGAATAACGAACAAATTGCTCATAAGTCAGAACAAGAATATATTGAATCCGGACGTAACTATTTAAAACAGGGAAAGTGGGATGATGCTATAAGGGAATTTAAAAAGGTTTTGGAAATTAACCCGCTTAATATATGGGCATATATTGAATTGGGTAAACTATATAGGAATAAGTTAAACTTTGATTCCGCAGAAAAAATATTTAAAGAGATTCTTGGTATGTCACTAAACAATGAACAGTTAGAACAGGTTTATATGGCTCTCGGTGAGGCTTACTTATTAGAGGGAAAATATAAACAGGCAAAAGAAAATTTCGAAAATACCCTTAAAATAGGACCAGGAAATAAAAGGCTGAAAGAATGGTTAGAAGATAAAAATAAAACGCACAGTTTTCGTAAAGAAATCGCCCCATATCGCGTTTTTTTTACGTGGGGCATACATTATCAATGCAATTTCAGGTGTTCTTACTGTAACGCACCAAAACCAGAGAATGCTAGTTTTAATGAAAAAGAACAAAACAGAGCAACTTATCTCGGTATTAAAGAATGGATTTGTGCATGGAATAATATTTATAAAAAATATGGAAGTTGTAGAATACGCCTTGATGGTGGAGAACCATCGATATATCCTTATTTTACTGAGTTAGTTGCGGAGATATCTAAGCAGCATCTCATTCAGATTAATACAAACCTTTCATTTAATGTTCTTAATTTTGCAAAGAAAGTAAGTTTAGACAGAGTTCGCATAGATGCTAGTTTCCATCCAGAGTTTCTAGATTTTGAGGATTTTTTACACAAGATATTAGTATTTAAAGAGCATGGGTTTAAAATTGTTGTATCTTGCGTAGCCTACCCCCCCTTTTTAGATAAAATAAATGACTATAAAAAACCATTCGCGACTCTTGATATTCCTTTTATAATTCATCCATTTTCTGGAGATTTTAATGGTAAGAATTATCCTAAGGCTTATGAATTAGAAGAGGTTTCTAAAATTTATAACTTAGATGAAGCAAGTAAATTAATAATGGGATGGAGAAAGGGAGAAAAAAATATAACAAAAGGTAAAATATGTCGCATGGGGCAGATTTACGGTAGAATCTATCCAAATGGGGATGTTTACAGATGTTGCGCAGATGGAGGTACATTAAAAATAGGTAATATTTTTGATGAGTCATTCCAATTATTAGATGAGCCTTTAGAATGTAGTTCAGAAAATTGCCCTTGTTGGAAATGTATGATTATTGGAGAAGAAGAACGTTGGTCATCTCGCTGGCTTGATGACTGGGAACTTCCTCCTATGAATAATGATAATGGCTCGGATGCTAAACAGAACCATTTAAGATTAGGGTATAATTTTAGCAATAAAGGCGATTATAATTTGGCTATAAAAGAATTTGAGGAATTGCTCAAGATTGAGCCACAAAATGAAATAGCCATTCTTGAATTAGGTAAGACTTATAAGATGATGAATAAATGCAAAGAAGCCATTGAGAAATTTATTCAATTGCTTAGAATTTATCCGGATAACAAAGAAGCAATTATTGAGTTAGGAGAAACTTCTCGTATGAGCAATAACTCTCAAGTTGCTATTGAAGAATTACAAAAAATTATTAGGAAATCGCCTTTAAATGACCAAGCTTATATTGAATTAAGTAAAATTTTTCAGAAAAACTCTGATTATGATAGCGCTTTTAAAGAACTGTATAAAGCCCTTGCCATTAATAAGAATAATAGTGAAATTTATATGTGTTTTGGCCAACTTTATAGAGCCAAAAAGGAAAAAGAAAAGACAGTCCTGAGTCTTAGAGAAGCTATTAAATATGACGCTAATAATAAAAATGCTCATTTAGAATTGGGAGATATCTATCAGGAAGAAAAAAACTATGCTGCCGCTTTAAGAGAAATTGAAGCAGCAAAAAAAATCAGCCCATTTCATATAGAGATACGTCTTAAGTTAATTGAGCTTTATGGCCTACAAAACCAACACGATTTATCAGCCGAAGAGACCAAAGAAATTTTAGATTTAAGACCAAATGACCCTTTCTCTCAAGACTCAATGCTTAATGAAATTGAAATTCTTCAACGTAAGACAATTCTCAAATCTAAGGTAAAGCGTCTTTGGGTTACCCTAACCTCTCGGTGCAATATCAAATGTAGAACCTGTGGGCTTTGGTCTAGTCCTTGGGATATTCCTCGTAAGACAGTTGATGAAGTTTTACAATATTATCCGTATTTGGAACGGTTAGTATGGTTAGGAGGAGAGGTTTTTTTAAGCCCATATTTTGAGGAAATGTTTGAAAAGGCCTTAGCCTTTCCACATTTACAACAACAGGTAATCACTAATGGAGTGATATTGACTGAGAAATGGATTGAAAAAATTATTAAAGCGCCAAATACAGAACTTACCGTTTCTGTTGATGGCACAACTAAAGATGTTTATGAGTATATTAGAAGAGGAGCAAGTTTTGAAAAGCTTATATCAAATATAAAATTAGCAAATGAGATAAAACAGGGATATTCTTCTAAGACACCTATGAGATTAAACGCGGTAATTATGAAATCAAACTATCATCAATTAGAAGATTTTATCGAATTTGCCAAAGAATTTGGTTTTTGCCAAGTTTCTCTTATGGCTATTCATTTAGATAACGATCCTGAAGAAAATATTCTTTATTCTAAGAAAAACCCTAATATCTTGGAATATATAACACAAGTAATCCCAAAAATAAGACAAAAGGCAAAATCTTATAGTATAGACTTAGATATTTTACTTCCCACAGAAGACCTTAAGTTTGAAAAATTTGAAAATAAGAACAATAATACAAAATCCTATAAGCAAATATTGCACTGTAAGATGCCATGGAAATATATGTTTATATGCGATAAGGGGACTACATATTTAACTGGCTCATGCGCAAAGCCTATCGGAAATATCTATGAAAATTCGCTTGATGAAATATGGAATAATAGAGAAGCACAATTATATAGAGAAGCCATATTGAAGAATCAATTCCAAGAACGTTGTTTACCAGAATGTATGACTCGCTGGGAGATGTAGAGGTAATGTTCTATTGATAAGAAAATTTGGAGTTTATATGTTTAAAAAAGCATGATTTGTTAAAAAAGAGTATAAAAAACTGTTATTGTAATCCTTTCCAATGGTGAGTTATTTTTTTAAGAATCAAATACTTAATGAAAGCGAAATCTCTCAGAAGAAGATAATACTTAAGTCTAAACCCACAGATCTTAGAGTTACTTTAACCAATAGGTGTAACTTGAATTGTATAATGTGTAGCGATTGGCGTCTTTCTTCTTGGGATATTCCAAAAAAAACAGTCAAAGAGATTATAACACTTTTTCCGTATCTGCAATATATACTTTGGCAAGGTGGGGAAGTATTCCTTTCAGATTATTTTGAAGAACTCTTTGAAAAAGCTGCTTCATATCCTAATATAAGGCAAGACATAACTACCAACGGTCTCTTTATTGATGAAAGATGGGCTGAAAGATTAGTTAAGGCAAATGTTAATCTTATCTTTTCTATAGATGGTGTTACAAAGGAAACGTATGAATATATTAGAAGGGAAGCAAAATTTGAAGATTTGCTTAAAAGTATTGATATGGTTAATAAGTATAGAGAAAAAAATATTAATGATAAATTAACATATAAAAAGATAAATTTTATAGTGCATGTGGTGATAATGAAGTCTAACTATCATCAATTGAGCCAGTTTGTGGATTTTGCTAATGAATATAAATTTGATACTTTGCAATTTGCCCCGATACATAGTGTAACATGGTCAGAGAATATTTTTCTTCATAAAGACCCTGAAGCAGCAGATTATCTTGAGAGAATTACACCAGAAATTTTAAAAAAAACTAAGGAATACAAAATTAATTTACTAAATTGGCTTCCCTCGATTAAAAAGGAAAGTAATAGCAATTATTTAACAGAGCCTGAGCGGTTAGCTGAACCAACTAAACAAATGCAATGTTACTGGCCTTGGCGATGTTTATTTATAGGTACTGCTGGTTGGGTAACGCCACATTGTTTATGTAAAGAGGATATAGGTAATGTTTATAAGAATTCATTGGATAAACTTTGGAATAATGAATTAATGCAGTCATATCGAAAGAGAATTTTAAACAATGATTATAAAAATATATGTGTTTCTGGATGCTTTTTAAGAAAATCTAAGATGTAAGATAGCAAAGGTTATTTAGAGATGAAAGATAGATGTTCTCATTAGTTATAAGAGAGCCGGAGATTTCCCTAAGACTTAACCCTAGCGACAAAGAGTTACAATAAATTTGGTAAATTATATCATAAAGAATCTATGGATAATTTATCAGTAGAAAAATTTATAAAAGCGGTTAAAATTAACTCATATAGAAATGAACTATTTTTCAAAAATAAAATACTTAATGAAAACGAAATCTCTCAGAAGAAGATAATACTTAAATCTAAACCTAGAGGAATGATAGTTAATCTGACTACAAAATGTAATTTAAAATGTAGAATGTGTAGAGTTCAGAAGTTTTCTTGGGAGATTCCTCGAGAAACTGTTAGCGAAATTACAGAATATTTTCCTTACCTTGAATATTTATCTTGGCTAGGTGGGGAAGTATTCCTTTCAGATTATTTTGAAGAACTCTTTGAAAAAGCTGCTTCATATCCTAATATAAGGCAAGACATAACTACCAACGGTCTCTTTATTGATGAAAGATGGGCTGAAAGATTAGTTAAGGCAAATGTTAATCTTATCTTTTCTATAGATGGTGTTACAAAGGAAACGTATGAATATATTAGAAGGGAAGCAAAATTTGAAGATTTGCTTAAAAGTATTGATATGGTTAATAAGTATAAAAAAAGATACCATAATATTTCTATAAATAATATATTTACTATTATTAATTTTGTAGTAATGAAATCTAATTATCGCGAGATGGAACAGGTAGTAGATTTTGCAAAAAAAAATAAATTTGATGCTATAGCATTTCTTCCTATATTAGCTGAAACCAGCTCAGAAAATATTTTTTATTACAATGATCCAGAGGCATTAGGTTATATTAAAAAGATTATGCCTATAATTCTAAGTAAAGTTCAAAATTATGGAATTAATTTAAAGAACCATCTTCCGTTGAATGAAAATGATGATAAAGGAGAACAGAAATCCTATAAAAATGACTTTGGATTCTTAAATACAATAAGAACTAATATATTATGCCATTGGCCATGGCAAAGTTTATACATTAATTCTAACGGCACATTAATGCCACAATGTTTTTGCAAAAGAGAAATTGGTAATGTAGGTAGCAATTCATTAGAAGAGGTCTGGAATAACAATAGGATGCAATTATATCGTCGGAAACTATTAAATAATGATTATGTGAATTTCTGTAATCCAGAATGTATATCAGGTATGATACGTGGATGGTCAGGACTTGGGCGAGAAGCGTTCTAGAAGAATTCCAAATACTATAAAAGGAATCTCTAAGAAATTTCTGAATATCGTTTTAAGATTTCATAGGTTAAAATAGGTTAAATGAGTCCAAGGGAAATTCATTCGCAGGAAGAGAAATTTTATGGCGAAGTTTTCTACATAGAGAAAGGTAAACTTTATCATAATCAGAGTAAATATGACCTGGCAATAGAAGAACTAAAAAAGGCTGTTGAAGTGAATCCTAACAATGCCCTGGCTCATTTTGAAATGGGGAATGTATATGTAAAGATAAAAGATGATTTTAATGCAGAAGAAGAATATAAGAAAGCCCTAGAACTAAATCCGCATTTTTTTGATGCTGCATTGGAATTGGGCAGATTTTATCATTATAGACAAAGACACCTAGATTTAGCTGTAGAGAACTTTAAATTAGTGCTTATAGAAGACCAAAATAATTGGGAGGCATACTATGAGTTAGGTAAGATTTATAAAAATAAACAACAATATTATGTAGCGCTTGGAGCAATGAAAAGAGCATCCGAATTAAATCATAATAATATCCAGATTCATTTTGAACTTGGTAAGTTATACAGAGATTTAAATATGGCTAATTTAGCTGTTGAAGAATTTAACAAGGCTTTATCTATCGGTAATAGTAATAACGATATTTTTATCAAAAACAAAGCATTGAATGAAATCGAAATTACAGAGAAAAAATTAGTTTTGGAATCCAGGATTCGGGCTATTGTTGCAATGATAACTAATAGATGTAATCTTAAATGTAAAATATGTAATATATGGAAAACTCCTTGGCAAGCCTCCCCAAAAACTATGGATGAGATAGTTAAACTTTTTCCATATATTGAGGATATGGTCTGGGAGGGTGGCGAGGTTCTTATTATGGAAGGATTTGAGGATGTTATGGAAGAAGCGTCTCGATATAGTCACTTAAAACAAGTTATTTTTACTAATGGGCTTGTATTGAATGAGAAAATAGTCGAGAAATTAATCAGGGGAAGAGTTGATATTGTCTTTTCAATTGATGGAGCGACTAAAGAGACTTATGAACATATCAGAAATGGTGGAAGATTTGACAGATTACTTAAAAATTTAGAAATGATTAGATGCGCTAAAGAAAAGTCAGGAGGCCTTATAGAAACACATTTTAATTCAATTATAATGAAGTCTAACTATCGTGAGATTGAGAGACTTATTGATTTTGCAAAGGAATATAATTTTAATGCAATTACGCTGACTCCAATACGAGGAGACTTTGGAGATGAGAATATCTTTGAGAGAAAAGATATAATAGCCTTAGATTATATTAAGAAAGTAGTGCCTAATATTACAAAAAAGGCCTATGAATATGGAATTATTTTGAATAATTGGCTTCCTGGTTTAGAGGAAGGATCTTATGCTCCTAAAGTTGAGGATAAATCCTGCAAAAACTTATCTGAAAGCGATGACCAATTCTTGAATAAAAATAATAATAGACTGATTTGTCATGCCCCATGGCAAAGACTTGTGATAGACAGCGAGGGACAGGTTAGGCCTTTTGTGTTTTGTTTAAATAAATGGATTGGAAATATTGATAAGAGTTCTCTTGATGAGATTTGGAATAGCGAGGGAATGCAGGAATATCGTAGAAGAATTATCGACCGTAATTATAAAAATCTATGCCAGCCAGAGTGTATTTCTGGTCAGGTAGCTGAGAAGATACGCGATATAGATTAGCTTGTATTATCTCAATAGATAAGCGGTGGAGAAAATATGATTAAGAGATTAATTAAAAAACTTGGGAAAATTTTTATTATTTTAAATTTCAAAAATTACGAGGTTATAAATCGCACTGTGCTTATTGTAGATAATGATTATATCTCCAAGGAACATCTAAATTCTCTTCTCTGGAATTGTAGAAAGAACTTTGCAAATACGCATATAGTTTTACTAACCTTTGAGCCAAGAAGAAAATATATAGGAGATGAGTTTAAGGATGATGTTGAATTTGTATATCCCAGCGGAAAAACCTTGCTTAAAAGGTATCAAATAGCCATACAGATGTTTAAAGAGAGAAAAAGGAATTTCGATTTTATAATTTTAACCTCCCTTGATATAACCCCCATAATTGTTTCTATATTTTTTACTCGGGCTCAAGTGTGGCTTTTTAATCAGTGGAATCAGTGGTGGTCTTTAAGGCAAAGGATTGCGGGAGATCTGATTAAATTTCCTCTCGGTCTTGCGTGGTTTATATTTATAGGAATCCGAAATTCAATAATTTTTTTATATCTTTTATTTTCAGTAGGCCTTTTTTGGCTAAGAAGATTCTTGCCATTTAGGAAAGCATAGATTATGGAAATAGATGTAAGACAGTTTAGTTCGGATAAGATTTTAAAGCATCTGGATAGGGTAAATGAGTGGCTTGGCGGCGGTAATCCTTCGCCGATAACCGTTGAGCTTGATATGACCAATATTTGTAATCATAGATGCCCCGAGTGTTCGGGGTGGTATTTTAGAAATAGAACCAGGGATTATTTGCCCAACGGACTGGCTAAGAATATCATAAGGCAATTAGCAAAGGCAAAAGTCCGCGGACTGATTTTTACAGGAGGCGGCGAGCCTTTATGCAATCCTTATACGCCAGAAGTTGTTTCGATGGCGAAGGGTTTAGGATTAGATGTAGGATTTATTACAAACGGCTCATTATTAAATGAAAAAAATATAGAAATTTTATTAAAATCCTGTACCTGGATAAGAATATCCCTTGATGCAGCAAATAAGGAAACTTTTAAGAAGGTGCATGGGATGAATGGTAGTATGTTTAATAAAATAGTTGATAATATTAGATTACTTGTTAGATTAAAAAGTGAATTAGACAGCAGTGCTACTATAGGAGTAGGATATTTGACCTGTGATTATACAGTTAGCAAAATGTTTGAAATGGTGAAGTTTTCAAAAGACTTAGGCGTGAATTATCTGCAGTTTAGACCTATGCAAATGCATAATAATGGTAATTTTATTTACCATAAGACCGATATAAACAAAAGGATACATAAATGTTTAGGAGAAAGTACAGATAAATTCAACGTAGTATATTCGAAACATAAATATGATATGATGGGCGAGGAAAACTACGGTCGTAATTATGATAAATGCTATGGGCATCAATTCGCAACTGTAATTTCTGCGGATGGTAAGATGTATGTTTGTTGTCACACGCGGGGTAATGAAAAATATTGTATTGGAGATTTACGAAAGAATACCTTTAATGAGATATGGAATTCAAAGATAAAGAAGGAAGTGACAGAAAATATCGATTTTGAAGATTGTATTCCTTTATGCCGTGATAATACATTTAATCAGATTTTATGGAATATTAAACAGCCAAGAGAACATATAAATTTTTTATAGGATAGGATATGGAATTAAAATTAGACTGTAGATTTTATAAAGGCGATAAGCCTTGCGAATACAACATATTGTGCGAAAATTGTTCTTGCTATGAGCCGATGGGTAAGAAAATTTTGATTATTAAGTTAGGTTCAATAGGAGATGTCCTAAGAACAACCCCCTTACTTTATGGGCTTAAAAATAAGTATCCGCACTCCCACATAGGCTGGTTAACAAATTTAGAATCTTCAAAGATACTCGAAGGGAATAATCTTATAGATAGGTTATTAATATATAATTTGGACTCAATATTAATATTGCAGACCGAGGAATTTGATGTTGTTATAAACTTGGATAAAGAAAAATGCGCAGCAAGTTTGGCAGAATTAACCAAGGCTAAAGAGAAGCTCGGTTATGACCTAAGTAAAGAAGGCAGTTTATATCCTTTAAATAAAGAGGCTGAATATGGTTTTAGCCTTGGGTTGTCTAATGAACTAAAGTTTAGAATAAATAGAAAGAGTTATCAGGAAATAGTTTTTGAAACCCTGGGACTAACTTTCGAAAACGAAGAGTATATACTTAATCTTGATAAAAGTCAGAAAAGATTTAGAGATAATTTCTTGAATAAATATAATCTAAATGAGGATGATTTTAAAATTGGTTTAAATACTGGATGCGGCTCAGTCTTTCCATACAAAAAATGGACCATAAGCGGCTTTGTGGAATTGATAGATATGATAGATAGGAAATCAAATATAAAAATCTTACTCTTGGGAGGGAAGAATGAAGAGGTGCGTAACAAAGAAATTTTAGAAAGAACTACTGCCAAAATACTGGATACAGGATGTAGTAATAATTTAAAGGAATTTATTGCACTGATAGATTGTTGTGATTTAGTTGTTAGTGGCGATACGCTCGCTCTTCATTTAGCTATAGCACTAAAAAAGAAGGTAGTAGCCCTTTTTGGGTCTACCTGTGCACAGGAAATAGCGCTTTATGGAAGAGGTATAAAAATTATCGCTTCAAAAAAATGCGCGCCCTGCTATAAAAATGAGTGTTTTGAAGAAAATACCTGCATGGATTTAATAAGCCCTGAAGAGGTTTTTAGCGCTATTCAAAGATTAGCCAGCCTTACAGAAGTCCCAAAAGATTTATAAATGCAAATCTTAGATTCAGAAAAATTAGTTACAGAAAAAGAAAAAGATTTTTTTAGACCTACTGTATTGATTTTAAGCCCCTTCCTTCCTTATCCACCAAAAGATGGCGGAAGATTAAAAATGTATAATATGATAAAAACTCTATCGTTTGACTACGATATAATTTTGCTTTCTTTTTTGGAAATTCAAGATGAGAATAAATTTATCAGGCATCTTAAGCTATTTTGTAAAGATGTTTTTACAGTTTTACGCAGGCCAAGCCCACTTTCCAATACAGAAGAAGTCATTATGCCTGAAGTTGTGAAAGCTTTTTATTCAGTTGAATTCAAAGAGAAATTAGAGTTTATTATTAAGAATTACAAGATTGATATACTTCAGGTAGAATATACCTTTATGTCGCATTATGTATGCAACATAAGAAATATACCAAAAATACTTGTTGAACATGATACGAGTCTATTTTCTTTATTTAGTTCTTATGAGAAACCGTTAAATGGAGGATATTTTATAAGATTTAATGATTGGCTTAAAAAAGTAAGGTTTCATAAGAGGGTTTATCAATGGTTTGATAAAATTGTGGTTTTCAATCAGGAAGAGGCAAAAAATGTTAAAAAATTGGCATACAAAGCCGATATATCAGTCATTCCAATAGGCCTTGATTTAAATACATATGGAGTTTTACATACACAGGAAAAGTCTTTAGACTTGATTTTTGTAGGTTATTTCGGACATTTTCCTAATATTGATGGTCTTTTCTATTTCTGCGATAAGATATTCCCTTTAATTCAAAGAGAACTGCCCGAGGTTTCGCTTTATATTATAGGTTCTGGTATGCCAGATGAGATTAAAGAGTTATCAGAAAGGAAGAATATACATATAATAGGCGAGGTAGAAGATATTCGTTGCTATATAGCAAACGCTAAGGTATTTATTGCGCCTCTAAGGCTTGGGAGGGGGATGAGGGTTAAAATACTTGAGGCTATGGCTATGGGTTTACCGGTTGTTTCGACATCTATTGCTGCAAATGGAATAAGACTAAAAAACGGAAGAGAAATTATAATTGAAAATATCCCTAAAAAATTTGCCAGAGCAGCAATATGTTTATTAAAGAACGCAGTTTTACGTAAGGAATTAGGTATTAATGCGCGCATAGCTGTAGAACAGGATTATGATTTAAATAAGATAACGGATTTATTTAAAATAACTTATAACTCCATTATTAATTAAAAAATATGAAAACTCTACCGCCTGTTTCAATCGTTATTGCTAATTTTAATGGAAGAAAATATCTTGATAAGTGTTTATTCTCCCTTTTAAATTTGAATTATCCAAAAAACTCTTTAGAGATAATTTTAGTGGATAATGGCTCATCCGATGATTCTGTGGAATTTGTGAAAAATCAATATGCGCAAGTAACGGTAATTCAAAATAAGGTGAATAATTACTGCATGGCAAATAATTTGGGCATAAAAGCATCAAAAAATAAATACATAGCATTTATAAACAACGATACCTATGTAGATAAGAATTGGCTGATTGAATTAATAAGAATAATCGAAACCGATAAAGAAATAGGTTGTGTCGGGAGTAAAATCCTTTTTAGCGATGGCAGGATAAACAGCGTTGGGCATCAGGAATTTCCCGGCTTTTACTGGGGTGATTTGGGCTTCAGGGAGATTGATAACGGTCAGTATGATGAGGTAAGAGAGGTTATGTCTTTATGCGGCTGTGCATATTTATTCCGACGTTCTTGCCTTGACGAGATAGGAAATTTTGATGAGGATTTCGGTATGTACCTTGAGGATATTGATATGGCGCTCCGTTGCCAGAAGGCAGACTGGAAGTTATTTTTTGTGCCAAAAAGCATTATCTATCATAATTTTCACGGTTCTTCGGATGGGAATATGGTAAGATTTCAGGTTGAGCGGAACAGGTTACTGTTGATAACAAAACACTTTCCGGATAAACTCGCAGAATCCCTTTTTGGTAAAGGATATTTTATTGATGGTAAAAATGATACGAGAATTTTAGAAATACTTCCTCTTATACTGTCAAAATTAAGCGGAGCACACGATATTGAAATAGCTAACAAAAATATTTCCCATATTTTTGAAGAATTAAAGAAGATATTTAATTTCCAGAGAGACCATTCTATACAAACTCTTTTTAACGAAAGAGAGTGTCTAATAAGGCAATTTGAGGAAAAAGAGAGAGGATTGAACACACAGCTGCAAAATTTACAATCAGAGTCACGCCAACATAAAATCTTGCTTGAGAATATGACAAGTCAAATCTCAGCTTATAAACAGCAGTTTGAATCTTTGAATTCCAAACTACAAAATTTAGAGGCAGAGTCATTACAAGGCAAAGCCTTGATTCAGGATATAACAAATCAAAATTTAACTTACAAACAACAACTTGAATCTTTAAGCGCCAAACTACAAAATTTAGAGGCAGAGTCATTACAAGGCAAAGCCTTGATTGGTGATATAACAAGCCAAAATTCAGTACTCAGGCAACAATTAAAACTCTCAAACGAACAGTTACAAAAACTTCAAGAAACTCTGACATTCAAAAGTCAAGAACTGGCTCAGAATATCAGCAAATTACTACTTCTTGAAAAAGAATCAGAGAAAAAGACTGATAGGTTTTTGTTAAATGGTATAACTAAAATAAAGAATATCCTGATTATAAAACCACAGCGTATAGAACTTAACGACACAGTCTCGAGCATAAAATATTTTAAAGAAAAATTTAAAGGAGCAAAGGTTTCTTTAGTCGCAAATCTTTTAAAAAAGGATTACGAGGTTTTGTCAAATAACAAAATGGTTGACCGTAAATTGCTTTATTCCCCGGATTTTCAAGGCGCAAAGAGATTTAATCTATTTGAAATTTTAAAATTAAGTAGCAAACTTAAACTTAAAGGATTTGATTTAGTTATTATTTTGGTAAATGCTCTCTATTATCCAGGCTATAAGAATGCAGTTTTATTGTCCAATTTAGTAGGTTATAGAAAAAGATTCTTTTATTTTCCTAAGGATAATATCCAGACTATACATTTTAACCGAAGGCAAGTTAATGTCGAAAGAGCGCCTTATTTTCAAAGTAAAATGGTTTCGGAACCGGCGAATATAGGCATATTCCAGGCTAAATCAAAAAATGCCTCTTTTGGGATTAATAATTATTATTCCGTCAAGGTCGTAAATAATTCAAATGAGACAAAGGTAGTTAACCTGTTGATAAGGCTCTATTCCTCAGACAGGCAGGGTGTTTTAAAAGGACAGTGCGCATCTTTTTGCAAAAGACTCCTCATTAATCCGGTTAGTTTTAACGAAATTACAATAAATTTTAATTGGCAGGATACCCCTGCTTACACAATAGACGGAAACATTTTTACCCCTGATTTTAAATGGTTTGATAGATTCAATAAACCACAACTATATGCGATTGAGGCAAGTATTTATGATATATTTTTTATGTTAAATGATAAGTTGACCATTTATCAGGAATTAACTTAATATGAGGGTTTTAAATATTATTCAGAGATACCATCCTGCTATAGGCGGGGCAGAACTCTGGTGCAGGATGGTTTGTCAATATCTAGCTAAAACAGGGGTAGAGGTTAAGGTATTAACTTTGGCTGTTAATAGGGAAGAAGAGTATTGGCACGACAAGCCCCCGGAAGATAATTTTGTGGCTTTCGGAAGGTTTGATTTTGATGGTTCAGTCAAAATTAGACGTTATAAAAGAAATATCCCACATATCGCATTTAAATTTTTATCAAAGAAAATATTAGATGAATTATTTGATATCTATTTCTATGGTCCCCATTCGGTAGAGATGTATTTTGATTTGCCGTCACAGGTTAAAAATGCGGATATCGTGCATCTGCATGCCCTTCCTCATTCCCATAATATCTTAGGATTACTGGCAGCAAAAGTTTTCAAAAAGCCAGTTATTATAACCCCGCATTTTCATCCAGAGCATCCTTTTTACGAAAAGAGAATAAATTATAACATTATGCACAGTTGCGACACTGTATTAGCGGTAAGCGAATATGAGAAAATATATCTGATAAAAAAAGGTATCTCTGACCAAAAAATTGCGGTTGCAGCAAATGGGATAAACACCGAGGAATATATTCCACAGAGAGTATCGGAGTTTAAGGATGGATTTTTTAGTAGATATAATATCTGCAAGGATGCAAAGATTATCCTTTTTATAGGAAGAAAGGTGGAATATAAAGGCATACCGGTACTTATAAATGCGGTAAAGGATTTGAGAAAAAAAATTGAAATAAAACTGTTTCTTATAGGTCCCAATTTTGAATGGTTTGAGAACTTTTATTCTAAAATGTCCGACAAAGATAAAGAATTTATTATAGATTTGGGTGAAATTTTACATCAGGACAAGGTTAATCTTTTGCATATATCGAACCTTTTAGTCTTGCCTTCTGAATATGAAGCATTCGGCATAGTATTTTTAGAGGCGTGGATTTGCGGTATCCCTGTTATAGGCACTAACAAAGGTGCTGTTCCTTTTGTCATAGACGGCGCAGGCTTGACGTTTAAATTCGGAGATAATGATGATTTATCTAAAAAAATAGAGACCATTCTTACAAATGATGCCTTAGCGCAAAAAATGGCAGCAGAGGGTAAAAGAAAAGTTTTAAATTTTTATAACCACGAAAGAATCGGCGAGCTCGTTTTATGCGAATACAAGAAAATTCTAAATTAAAATGGGGTTAAAACTTTATTGCACAGCAGGGGTAAGTCATTTTCTCTTATATCCTAATGGCGATGTATATACTTGTATGGCTTATTATAATTCCAAGAAAAAACCCATAGGTAATGTCTTATTGGAAAATTTTAAGATTAACAGGGACTTGGAAATATGCGAACTGCCAAAATGTTATGCGGTATGTGATTTAGACTGGACAAACAAATGGCTGATTGATGAGAGAGGAAAGATTGTTAAAAAAATTAAGGCTAGCGTGTTAAACAACAAGGATATCCAATTCAACAAAGAAGCACTAGAAAACCAGGAGTTTAATCCACAATTTAAAAACACTTTCGCTCATATTGTATGGATTCCGACATTGCTGTGTAATTATGAATGTATATACTGCGGTTGTGCTATGGGTGTTGATTTTATCCGCAAGAATTTTCGTTCGGCTTACCCTGAGCTACCCCACGAAGAGTGGATTTGTATTTTTAAAGAAAAGATCTTACCCGAGTTTAACATCGTAGTAATTGATATATCCGGAGGAGAACCGTTTTTGTCAAAGTCAACGATAAGTTTATTAAATATGGTTACCAAAAGGTGTTTGGTAACGCTTACTACAAATGCAAGCACTGATATAATAAGAATTATTGAAGAAAATGGTTTTAAGCCTCAAAACAGAAAGACAAATAGCGGTATTTCCTTTCATCTAAGCTGGCATCCCTTGGTAGAAAGAGATGATTTTAATTCATTTTTAAATAAGGCTATATACCTTAAAGAAAATGGATTCTTGGGCGCTGTTAACTTTGTTGCCCATCCAAAGCAACTTCATTTAATTGATTATTACAGGGAAATATTTGATAAGAATGGTATCCCCTTTGTCATACTATACTGGTGCGGTAAGGATAATGAGGGTAATGAAGGATATAAAAATTCAGAGGTTAAATTTATAAGAGAACGCATAAAGGACAAAATGCAGTTAAAAGTGCCGGAACCACTAATCTTTAATAAGCCAGATATTGGTTTTTGTAGCCCTGTAGAGATTTTAGATTCTCCTCGTGAATATTTTCAAGGAATTCCGTTTAGTTTTAAATTAAAAGTAAATAATTTATGTATAGATACCGTTATAGAAACAGCTGATAAGGATAGTTTGTCCATAGGGTGCCTGATGTATCACCTGACATCAAATGGTAAAGTTAAAATAAACGAACCGCGTAAAAAAATTGCAGAAGATGCACTTGATTTAAATTTTACCACTGATTTTCTGATTGATTCTAACGGGCTTGAGCCGGGTAGTTATGAGTTAAAGTTTGATATTGTAGATGAGGATAAATTCTGGTTTGAAGACTTAGGGTTTAAGCCTACCATAATACAGATTAATGTCTTGGAATCGCCCTTTAAGAAGGTAGAAATTTCACTTATAAATTACACCAAGAGGATTCTGAACATTAATTCTGATAATATGTTTAATGTAATGATAAAAAATGTAGGGAATTTACCTTGGCCTATAAACGAAAAAGAGAATGATTTTAAATTAGGATGCCGTCTTATAAACGATAAAAATGAAGTTAAGTCAGAATACCGCTCAAAATTCCAACTTCCCTTAAAACCAAAAGAAGAATTTATGGGGCATATAGAAATTCATATTCCCAAACTTGCCAAGGGCCAATATGTGTTAAAATTTGATATTGTCAATGAGAATAAATTCTGGTTAGAAGATATGGGCTCGTCTCCTTTTATCCTGCCAGTTACTATAATGAGTAAAGAAAGTTAAGAATGCAGAAAGTCAGCATTGTCATTCCTACCCGAAATAGAACAAAAACATTACTTACTGCCTTAAACTCCCTGTCGATACAGACAGTCCCCAAAGAAGATTACGAGGTCATAGTTATTGATAATAGTTCAGACGATAAAACTGAAAAAGGTTTAGAAAATTATAGAAATAACAGTTTGGATTTTAGATATTTTAAAATAAATCAACCCTCTGCAAGCAAAGCCAGAAACATCGGAATTTTAAACGCCAAATACGATTTAATTTTACATACGGATGACGATATTATTGCAACTGAAAATCTACTTGAAGAGCATCTAAAATTTCATAAAAATTTAAATTTTAATAGTAACATAGCAGTATTAGGATACACAACATGGCATAATTCTTTAAAAATTACATGTTTTATGAGGTTTATCAATGAATATGGACCGCAGTTTGGTTATAGTTTAATCAAAGACGAAGATGATTTACCTTTTAATTATTTTTATTCATCAAATATTTCAATTTCAAAGAAATTTTTAGTAGAAAATATAGGCTTTGATGAAGATTTCCCAGAATACTGGTATGACATTGAATTAGGGTATCGTTTAATGAAAAAAGGCTTAAAAATTATACTAAATAGAAATGCGGTTGCATACCATTTGCATCCTACATCTTTCTTTTCCTTTCTAAAGAGACAACAAAAAGTAGGTAGATATGCAGTTTTATTTTATCTGAAGCATCCAAAACTGAAAAATTTTTTATTTTTAGAAAATAAATTAAGCTCTTTCCCGAAATTGATAACAAAAAAAGAATTTTTTTATTCAAGCTTGATATATGAATTTTATAACACAGTGATAAGAATCTATTATAAAAATGGGACAAAGTTAGGTATGAGAAACTTTATAGTTTAATATTTAAAAATCCAATGATACGAGATAAAAAAAATATAAAGAAGATTTTAATAGTTACGATAATTCTGGGAGTATTTATTTCCTTTTTGGTTTTACCCTCGTTTTTAAAAGACAGGAACAATAAGTCTTTATATTTAGGAGTTACAAATGAGGTTATAAATAATGATTTCTATGGCTTTGGAGCAGAGACGCTACCCTGGTTATGGACAAAGGAAAACTTGAAACAGGGAATAAATGAAGATGATATAAAATTAAATATCAAACGGATTAAAGAGATGGAATTACCATTAACTCGGATATTTGTTCCCTGGGAGATATGGAACCCAAGCACAGATTATAGAACTTTTACTTTTGAAAGTGACGGAATGCAAAGTCTTTATAAAACACTTGATATTTATCAGGATATGGGAACCAGCGTTATTATTGTTACGGTTGACTGGCTTAGGGATTCTCCCTGGCATGATGTTAAAAAAAGTAGCAGAGCAGTTTTAAAACTTTTAGAATATTTAGTCAAGGGAAAAGGCTATAGCTGTGTTCATTTTTGGACATTGACCAATGAACCAGAATTGACATATGAATGGTTGAAAAAGATGCCCTTTGAAAATTACATACAAATTCATAGATTAGTAAAAGAGGGATTAAAAAAAAGAAAACTGTCTGTAAAAATTATTTGTTCTGACGAGGTAGAGTCAGAAAGTTGGTTTAGAGATTCGGCGGAGTCTTTATTTGATTCGGCCGATATTTTTAGTTCGCACAAGTACCTTTATCCCCACAAAATAGAATCGATATCTAGTTTTTTTAAGGATAGAATAAATATTATTGCTAAAAGCTCTAAAAAAGAGATGCCCAAGCCTTTCTTTCTTTGTGAGTTCGGTTTTCGCGGCAAGGATTTCGGAACTTATACAAACGGTCTTATGAATGATTTCGATTACGGCCTTTTTACAGCCGAATTGTGCATAGATGCGTTAAATAATAGGGTAAGCGGTGTTTCTATCTGGTGCTTGCATGAGATTTTTATGCCTGACGGTAAAAAAATGAAAATAGGTCTATGGAGATATAAAGATTGCAATTGGGAACCAAAGCCCGTATTTTATGCGTATAGCCTATTTACAAAATATATAAAAAATGGTTCACGCGTTTTAGCTATAGCAAACAGTAGTTCCCCACATATAAAAGTCACTTATATAGAATGCAGTGAAAGAAAATCGATATTTGTTCTAAATAAATCTAATGTGTCGCAAAAAGTGATCATAAACGGGTTAAATTCTGAGAAACAGTTAAAGAAATTTATATATACTTACCCTGGAATTTTGATTGAAGATAAACAGGTGCTTAAAGTTGCTACTTTGACCAAAGGCAAAGGTTTTTTAAAGGATAAAATAGCGGGGAAAAGTTTAATTTTATATACGAATTTTTAATAGTGTAGTTATTTATATGTTAAAAGGATTAATAAATTATAAAAACTAGGAGATAGAAGTTAGAACCCTAGTTTTAGCTTAATACAAATACATAAGACAGTATGGTTAGATTAGTTGCATGCTTCAAATAAAAATGACAAAAAATATTATATTTAAACATAGTCTATTCACTATAGTCTTAGTGTTCTTAGTATCTTTTCTTTATTTGAGTTTCGGATTTAATGTTGATATTCATAAAGGCTATTTTGATGAAGGATTAACTATTTATGGTGCTGCTAGGATTTTAAATGGAGATGTGCCTTATCGTGATTTTTGGACTCTATATGCTCCGGGAGAATTTTATTTGTTAGCTTTAGCATTTAGAATATTTAATATATCTATCGTTACCGAAAGAATTTTAACAATTTTTGTTTTGTCGCTAATAGCTTTAAGCACTTATTTATTTGCTATAAGAATTATGCCATACAGTTTTTCCATATCAACTTGGCTGTTAACTATTGCTTGGCTCAAAACGGATTTATCTTATAGTTGTCCAGTTCACCCCGCTTTACTTTTTTCCATTTTAACTGGAATATGTTTAGCAAATTTTGTTGACTCTATGAAAAAATATTGGATTTTTCTATCTGGATTATCCACAGCCATTACTTTTATATTCAGGCAGGATTTTGGTTTTTATGTCTTTATTTCAGGACTTATGTTTATTACCACTTTTGCATTAAAAGGTAAATATTTAAAGACAAAAAATATTGACCAGATAAACCTTTTAATAAGATATATAATACAATATTTATCTAGTTTTGTTTTAATCATTTCTCTATGTATACTCTACTTTGTTTTTAACTTTGGTTTAAAAGATTTAATTTATGATACAATAATCTTCCCCATAACTGTTTATCCAAAATTTAGAAAATTACCCTATCCATTATTAACAATCCGCACACTTATTTTTTATTTACCTATTTTAGTTTTGCTTACAACAATTGTTAGCTTCTTAACCAATAGGCTCAAGAATATCCTTTTCGAAAAAAAAATTTTAATTTTTTTTATATTATTGTTAGAAATAAGTTTCTTTAACCACGCAATACTCCGACCTGATACAAGACATTTGTTTCCTATAATTGTAACAACAATTTTATTATTTAGTTTTTTATTAGCTGGCTTTTTTGAATATTTGGCTAAAAAAAAATTTTTCTGGTTAATTTCCTATTTTGTTATATTTTGTATTATGTTAATTCCACATACACAATTTTTTTTAAATCTCAAATATTTATATAATTCGAAGCTTACACTTAAAAGAGCAGCAGGTTGCTATGATAACTTACATTTTATCCAATCGCAACAAGCTGCAGTTAACTTTATACAGGAGGTAACAAAGGCGGATGAGAAAATTTTTGTAGGGAATTCGCGACACGATATAATTATTAATAACGATATAATGTTTTATTTTCTATCAGAACGACATAGTGCAACTAAATATCATGAGCTACATCCGGGGTTAGCGACTACTAGAGAGATTCAAGATTATATTATTTCGGATATAATTAAGCATAGAGTTAAATATATAGTGCTATTTGCTGATACTGAAGAGCTATATGAACCAAATGAAAGTAGCAAAAGCAGCGGTATAACAAACCTAGATAGCTTTATTCGACGGAATTATATTCCTGTCAAAATTTTCGGGTCATACAAAATATTAAAAAATATATACGAGTTTTGAGATACTATAATATTGTTTAAAAAGCAGATTAATGATAATTTATATGTTTTTTTCTATAAATTTTATTAGCAACCCCATAGGTGAAGAGTTACAAAAATAAGGCTATCCAATGAAATATCTCTTTTTTAGCTTTAGGCCAACCCATTGGCTTAAAAATCTTATCATTTTTTTACCTTTAATTTTTGGAAAAAAGCTTTTTATTTTTCCTGATAATACAAAATCAGTAATTGCCTTTTTTGTATTTTCTACGGCAGCTTGTGCCGTATATCTAATAAATGATATTATAGATTACGAAAAGGATAAGTTACATCCAATAAAATGTTTAAGACCCCTTGCCTCTGGAAAAATCAGTATGAATCAGGCAAAGATAACAGCCTGCATACTAAGTATTTTCTCTGTAATGTCTTCTTTTATGTTTAGCATTTGGTTTGGGTTCATAATAATAGTGTATCTGATATTTAATCTTATCTATTCTATGGTTTTAAAAGAAATAGTTATCGTTGATATATTTTGTATAGGAGGTTTCTTTTTATTACGCGTTATGGGGGGTAGCATTGTAGCAGGAGTTAATATGTCTCATTGGATTGTATTTATGACAGTACTTCTTGCTTTATTTTTAGGAACCTATAAAAAACGCCAAGAGTTAATGCTTTTTGAACGAAAAGCAGCTTACAGTAATTATATATTAACAAATTACAATATATATTTTATCGACCATATGATAGCTATAACTGCTTCTTCAATTGCAATTGTTTATATGCTCTATACAGTCGATGTAAGAACAGTAAAGGAGTTTGGAACCAATCATTTGATATATAGTATTCCTTTTATATATTATGGACTTTTTCGTTATTTCTACTTAATTCATAAGGTGGATAATAAAGACGGAGATCCAATTCGCATTTTGCTTTCTGATAGAAAGTTACAATTAAATTTGGCAATGTGGATTATAGTTTGCATTCTTGTGATATATTTTGGATTTTAGAATGAGACTTGCTATAACAGGAGGCGCAGGATTTTTAGGCTATCATATATGCAACAAACTTTCAAATAAGTACAAAGAAATTTTAGTTTTAGATATTGTACCTATCGATCCTAAAGAATATCCTTCAAACGTAAGATACTTCAATGTCGATGTCAGAAATAAAGACCAATTAAACGAGGTCTTAAAAAAAGATATAAATGTAATAATTCATGCTGCAGCAGCTCTACCTTTGTATAGAAAAAAAGATATTTTCGATGTAAATATAATTGGAACAAAAAATATATTAGAATTAGCGAAATCAAATAATATTGAAAGAGTAATTTATATTTCTTCTTCCTCTGTCTATGGAATTCCTAAAAAGCATCCAATTTATGAAAATGATCTTTTATCCGGAGTAGGGTCTTATGGTCAAAGCAAAATAAAAGCAGAGAGGCTTTGCGAGCAATATCGCGAAAAAGGATTGTGTGTAACAATTATACGCCCTAAAACTTTTGTAGGTGCAGGCAGACTAGGTATTTTTCAAATTTTATATGACTGGATTGATAGTGGAAAAAAAATTCCCATTATAGGAAATGGTAAAAATCATTATCAATTATTAGCAGTTGAAGATTTAGTTGATGCAATATCTATTCTCCTTACAGCTCCTACTGATATTGTAAATGATACCTTTAATGTGGGCGCAGAAAAAGTTAATACAGTAAAAGAAAATCTTGATATGTTGTGTTATTATGCGAATACGGGCTCAAGGGTGTTTTCACTGCCAACATGGTTGATAATCCCATCATTGACGTTGTTTAATAAACTAAAGCTGTGTCCAATTTATAAATGGGTATATAAAACAGCTATTACAGATTCCTTTATTAGTATAGAGAAAATAAAGACTACATTTGGCTGGTCGCCAAAATATAGCAATACACAAGCCCTACTAAGTTCATATAAATGGTATTTAGAAAATAAAAATAGACTTGTAGAGACAGGAATAACTCATCGTTCAATTTGGAAACAGGGAATACTCTCAATATTTAAAAAGTTTTTCTAAATTAATTTAGCGAAACTTCCCACCTGCAAAGGTGGAGTAAGGGTAGTTTTTTGCGTTTTCCGGTTTTGCGGTATATTATGAGTATGCGATTAATCAAGGCAGCGTATTCAGTATATTATATGCAATATCACATAATGCGGGTAAAGAAGGCGTATGGTCAAAAGGATTTTTTGTCTCTATGGTTAGGATAAATAAGGAATCCCTTTGGAACTAAGTAAAAATGCAAGAGAAGAAAGATGCATGACAAGCGGATCTTGAATTATAAAGGCGTCGCTTAAAATCTCAGTCCTTATTTATAATGTACTAAAGTATATTTAAAATTTCAAATTTATGTTACAATGAAACAACATAGATCATGCCTTGGGTTAGTCATGTTAAAGTTAAGTATATGTTATAAATTTATAATAAAATATGCTAGTAAAAAGATACTTAGAGAGCAATAAAAAGATATATTTCAATATACCTTTCCTTTGTGGGAATGAAATTCTTTATATTAAAGAGGTAATTGATAGTAAAAAGACTTCTGGAAATGGTATATTTACAAATAGATGCCATCTTTTTTTAGAAAAACGCTACGGCTTTAAAAAAGTTTTTCTTACCCACTCTTGTACCGATGCTCTTGAAATGGCAGCGATTCTAATAAATATAAAACCCGGTGATGAAGTTATTATACCCTCTTATACTTTTGTTTCTACAGCTAATGCTTTTGTTATGCATGGTGCTAAGATTATTTTTACAGATTGTGAATTCAATAGGCCTAACATAGATGCTAAAACAATAAAGGAACTTATAACAGAAAAGACAAAGGCTATAGCGATAACTCATTATGCTGGTATAGCGTGCGATATGAATATTATAATGACGTTAGCTGAAAAATATAATCTTTTTGTTATTGAAGATTGTGCGCATTCTATCGATTCGTATTATAAAAGTTATTCGCTGGGTTCCATTGGCAATCTAGGAGTATTTTCATTTCATGAAACAAAAAATGTTATTTCGGGCGAAGGTGGAATGCTTAGCATTAACGATAATCGCCTTATTAACCGCGCAGAAATTATTTGGGAGAAAGGTACGAATCAAGGAGCATTTTTGAGAAGAGAAGTAGATATGTATAGCTGGGTTGACGTCGGGTCATCGTTTCAGCCTTCAGAAATTACTGCAGCTTTTCTTTTCGCTCAATTAGAGCAATTAGATAAAATTCAAACTAAGCGTATAAATTTATGGAATACTTATTACAAAAGACTTAGGCTTCTTGAACAAAAAGAACTTTTACTCCTGCCATATATCCCTTCTTACGCTACAAATAACGGTCATATATTTTACGTCGTATGCCGTTCCTCGAGCGAAAGGATAAACTTTATTAATTTTTTGAGAGACAAAGGGATAGCTGCCAGGACTCACTATCTGCCTTTACATAAAAGCCCATATTATTACGATAAACATAACGGCAAGGAATTAAAAAATGCTGAGCGTTATTCGGATTGTTTAGTTCGATTACCGTTATATTATGGATTAATGCCATCGCAAGTTGAGTTTATTTGTGATTGTGTTTATGAATTTCTAGAATAGAGTAGCATATAAAATAGGGTTTATCATGATAAATAAGCTAGTTACACAAATTCTGAATTATATATTTATAACCATCATTACCACAACATCATTATTTATAACAGAGGTTTACTCTGATGATAATGCTGACAAAATTTATAATGAAGAAAGTAAGAAAATATTAGATACGATAATGTCTTACCAAGATGTAATGATAAACGGTAATTATGTTGGCGCGTGGGAAATGTTTACAAAAAGGACACAGCTAGTTGTTCCGCTTGAGGATTTTATTCTTTTATGGTTAAGGCCCGAATTTAGGGATAAAAAACAACAACTTTTTGAATGTGAACTCAAGAAATGCATTTTAATAAATGAAAAAAGAGCCTGGGTTTTTATTGAACCGGTAATCAAGGAGTTTAGTGTAGGTTATTATTTAATCAAAGAGGATAGTTTATGGAAAATAGACTCTTTGATCTTGAGTTTTAATAAGGTTAAAAAAGATTTAGAAAACATAGATTCTGCAATTAATAAATATTTTTCTGACAATGGTGAGTTTCCAGAAGAGTTATCTCAATTGGTGCCTGATTATTTAAGTGAAATTCCCGAGGACTCTTTTAACCCAAAAGAAGAGGTTTATAGGTACAATAAAAGTAATGATGCTTATAGAGTTTATAGTGTTGGTTTAGATGGAATTGACAATGGCGGCGAAATTAATATGAATCCTCTCTACGATGGTTTTAAAGAAGGGGATATTTATACTGAATAGAATATGAAGGTCTTACTTTTGAATAATCCAATTGTCTGGTTAGGTAAAAAACGACCAATCTTTCCATTGGGGTTAGCGTATGTTGGAACATATTTGGAAAGATTAGGAAAATATGAGATTAGATTTGCAGACCTCAATCATTATAAAAATCACTCGGAAGAATTAAAAAATATTTTGAAACAATCCACATTTGACATTGTTGGAATCAGCCTAAGAGACATTGTGTTTTATTCTTCAACACAGTTTAGATTTTTTAGTGAGGTTATAAAAACTATAAGGAAATATTTACCTCATTGCAAGATTATATGTGGCGGAGCAGGATTAGGTTTATATGCAGATTTTTTTATTTCAGAGATTAAAGAAATCGATGTAGTTATTTGCGGAGAGGGAGAAGAAACGATAGTCGACTTGTTAAACAAACCTCTTAACGAAGTAGACGGAATAATCTATAGAAAAGACGATAGAATTTTTTGTAACAAAGACAAGGTTATTAAAGATTTTACAAATCCCCTTGTCCCTAAAAGGGAATGGGATGGTCTGGATCTTTCAAAGTACCATTTTCTAAATATACAAACGAGGAGAGGATGCATTTTTGAATGCGCTCATTGTTCTGACCCAGCAGTTCTCGGGGCAAAATTAAGATGTCGAGATCTAAACAATGTTTGGGAAGAGATAGACTATCTTATATCTTTAAAAATAAGTAAAATATTTTTCGTTGATAATGTATTTAATCATCCTTATGGTTACTCATTAAAACTGATAGAAGGGCTTAAAAGATATAGGATTAACTGGAGCGGTTTTTTTAAACCAAATAATTTAAATAAAAGTTATATCAAAAAGGCCTTTAAATCTGGATGCTCTCCTTTTATTATTTCTGCTGAGAGTGGTTCTCAACGAATTCATAATTATTTAAAAACCTCTATTTCGGTGAGATATATTTCACAACTGTCTTCGTCTATATCGGATTTGCCGAGACGCACTAAATTATTTTCTTTTATGGTTGGGTTACCCAAGGAGAATCCCATTGATTTAGCGAAAACCTTATTTTTAATTATCAAACTTCTTTTCAAGAAATCTTTAATAGGAATATGCCCATTCTGCATTACTCCACATACAAGACTGGCAAAGAATATTATGGGGAAAAACTTAAATTTAAAAGACATCTTTCCCTATAAAAAGATATTTTATATTTACTACTTATTTATTGCATGTTTTGATATTTTTGAACGAATATTTTTGAAATATAAGTTTGGTATTATATCTGGAAGGAGTATATCGAAATAACGATTACTGTCGGGTTTCTTTTATTATCTCATTTTAAATGACTGATATCCTGTTAATTCAGGTTAACTACAAAAATACCACACAATTTAAAAGATTTGTTCTCGACCCACCTATACCCCACATAGGTCTTTCATACCTTGCCAGCTCATTAAAGAAACATAATTTTAACGTGAAGATAATAGAGGGTAATTTATTCGATTTATCAGAAAATGACGTATTAAATTTAATCCTAAGTGAACACCCAAGGGTAATTGGTATAACAGTAACCACTCCTTTATTACACTACGTATATTTATTGATTAAAAAAATAAGGTTAGCACAATGCAATATCAAAACTCTAAAAGATACAACCATTGTTCTGGGAGGACCTCATATTACTTTTTTACCGGAATCTATAACAGATATCGGAGGAGATTTTGGTTGTATAGGAGAATCCGAAGAAAACCTTCCTCTTTTATGTAACTATTTGATACGCAGGAAAGGTTCTCTGTCCGAGATAAATGGTATAGCATACAGAGATAATGGAACTCTAAGGAAAAATGAACCTAAAGAAATCAAAGATTTAGACTCTCTACCATTTCCAGATTATGATAGTTTCTTGCTTCCCAACAACGAAAAACCAAACTTGAAAGAATTCCCTATTATGGCATCCAGGGGGTGTACTTTTAAATGTATATATTGTTATAAGAGCGCAAAGTTTAATGTTAGGGAGGTAGCATACGTTGTTGATGAGATGCAATCTTTAATACACAAGCATAAACCAAAATTGATTCATTTTTGCGATGATACATTTACCGCTAATAAAAGGGAAGTTTCTAAGCTAACCGGCGTGTTTCTAAAGAGAGGTATCAAAACTAACTGGTACTGCTCAACACGTGCAGATTGTGTTGATAGGGAGTTATTAGTCAATATGCATTCAGCGGGATGTCAAATAGTATGTTTTGGCATAGAAAGTGGTTCTGAAAGAATACGTTCAATTATTAACAAAGCAATTCCAAATGAGACTTATATCAGAGTATTCAGAGATTGTAAAGAAATAGGAATGAGAACCTTGGCATTTTTTATGTTAGGATTCCCCACAGAGACAAGAGAGGACATATATAAAACAGTACAATTTACTAAGAAATTAAATCCAAATCATATTTGTATAAGCTTAACCACAATTATGCCAGGTTCATATTTACATACTGAGAGTATAAATAAAGGCCTGTTGAATAAAGATTATTGGAAAAGATTTATGACTGGCGAAGAGAAGGTGTTACCTATATTTGTTCCCGTCGGTATCAGTTTGAAGGAGATGAAGAAAATGCAGATAAGATTTTTCTTAAGATTTTATTTTAATCCTTGGCATATTATTCAAGAATTTAAACAAATAGATAATATAAAGGTTTTTTTAAAAAGATTTTCTAAAAGTCTAGATCTTCTAAGACGTATCATAACTATTAGTTTATCAGAAGAAGTTTCTCATAAGTAAACCCCATTCCCCGTTCTAAAGAACGTGGCTCTATGGGGGAGGTGGAGTAGATTAAGGTCATTGACGGATATAATTCTTATACAGCCAAATTATAAATTCAATACTCAATTAAGAAGATTTAACCTCGACCCACCTATACCCCACATAGGTCTTTCATACCTTGCCAGCTCATTAAAGA
>CAZDNS010000004.1:45278-64983 GCA_964506845.1 uncultured Planctomycetia bacterium
TAAAGGCCTGTTGAATAAAGATTATTGGAAAAGATTTATGACTGGCGAAGAGAAGATGTTACCTATATGGGTTCCAGATGGAATGAGTTTAAATGATTTGAAAAAAATTCAGAAAAAGTTTTTTTTAAAATTTTATTATTTTAATCCAAGTCATTTAATTCAAGAGATTTTGAATTTCAAAGGATTTTCTTTTATTGTCTGGAGAATTTCCAATGCCCTAATACTTTTAAAACAGATAATCTTTAAATATAACAGATGAAATTAGCGGTTCCTTATAATTATGATTTTTCCTTAATTGAAAAAATTGTTCCTAACTATTGCAATTATATAAGCGAGTTATACTTACCAGCTCCGAGCGAAATAGCAGGTTCATGCCGGCCTCATAAACAACCAATTAATTATAAAAAGTCAATAAGTAAAATTGTTGAAATAATGCATAAGTCCAATATAAAAGTTAATGTGCTTTTTAATGCACAGTGCGAAGGTTTAGATGCTTTTAAAGAACAGAAATTTAAAAGGGTAATAAATTTTATAAAAAAATATAAAGAAAAATATGATTTAGATTCGATTACTTGGATTGACGTAGCTCATATCGAAGAAATTAAAAGAAAAATTCCTGATATTGAAATTCACGGAGCAATTGATTTAATGGTCACCGATTTACAAAAAGCACAATATTTAAAAGAAATGGGTTTTAATGCAATTACAATAGATAGGTCAATTAACACTAACTTAAAATTAATTAAAGAGATAAAAGAAGGAATAGGTTTAAAATTAAAAATTTTAGTTAATTCACCCTGCATCCCATCCTGCCCTTTTAGAATCCAACATGTAAATATAACATCCCATCTTTCTATTGCAAAAAATGAAATTTCTGATAATGAAAGATACAAAATTTCCACGGTTTTTTTTAACTTATGCGCTAAAGAATTTCAAAAAAATCCTTGGTATTTTTTTAATTCAGGTTTCGTAAGACCAGAGGACTTAAAATACTATGAGGGAATTATTGAAATAGCAAAAATTGGCGATAGAACTTCATCAACTGAGAGTATACTAAGATTTATCGATGCCTATAGCAAAAGACATTATGATGGTGATTTACTAGATTTGATTTCGATACAGATGAAGACTTTTGATAAGATGAATATAGGATTCCCAAATCCAAAGATACCAAATTCGTTAATAAAAAGACTTAGCAGATGCGATAAAGTTTGCATAAAATGTGATTATTGTAAAGATTTATTTATGAGAATTAATCCTAGATGGAAAGTGCCAAGGAAATCGGCTGAAATTTTTAGCCGCTAATTTATAAAAAATGAATAGCAGAGGGACAGTTTTAGAAGAGAGCAATTTGAGCGCAAGAGAGTATGCTAAATTTGCTATAGCATATAGCGTTAAGTATAAAAAAATTGCTAAATTGATTGCTAAAACTCTTAAATTACATAAAGGGATAATCGTTGATATTGGAGCCGGTATCGGTTCGTTAGCGATCGAGCTGAGGAAATATGTTTCAAATGATATTAAAATTGTGGGGCAGGAAATTGATTTAGAAATGATAGAGTTTGTAATAAGTAATAACATTAAATATGCTTATAACTTGGAATTTGTTTTAAGCAACGATCACATTTTACCATTTAAGGCTAACTCAGTTGATGTTATTATAAGCGCTAATTCTATTCATCACTGGAAAAAACCTGTGGCAATGTTTAATGAAATTTTTAGAGTATTGAAAGGGAATGAGTTGTCTTCTCCGGTAGCTTTTTTGTTTGATCTAAATAGAGCGAGTTTAAGGGCAAGACTTTTTGATCTATATCCATTATCAAGAGTGTTATTTGGAAAATCATTAACCAAGGGTTATCATCAATCATTCAAGCATAGTTACACAATCCCGGAAATAAAAAAATTTTTGACAAAGTCAAATATGAAAACAGTAGAAATACTTCCAGTCGGAATGGAATATATAATTAAAATTTTTAAATCCAAATGAGAGCCACATTTTTAACAATAATTAATAAAACTTATCTTACATTAATAAGCATAATCAGTATTGCTATTTTTTTGCGTTTATACCATTTAAACTGGGGAGGTATTTGGTATGACGAGGCTTTTTCTTTATTAATAGCAAATCATCTGAAAGAAATTTTTAAAAATCTAAGCATGATAGCATTTCTGCCAGAATTCCCATTTTTTTCTTTCATTTTGAATGTATGGAGATACTTTTTTGGAAACCAAGAGATAATTCTTAGGTTACTGCCTGTCTGTTTTGGAGTTGGCTCAATATTTTTTACATTTTTAATTGGGAAAGAGTTATTTAATAAATCAATTGGGTTGCTCAGCGCGTTTATTTTGTCAATCTCGCCATTGCACGTATATTATTCGCAAGAAATAAGATCTTATATGGTAGGAACTTTTTTTTCATTATGCTCCATATATTTTTTTATCAGAATCATTAAAGAAAAAAGTAATTTCTTAACATGGATTAATTATGTAGTTTTTTCGGTCTTATGCTGTTACTGCTATTATTCTTTTTGCTTTATACTGGTAATCGAAAATTTATATTTGTTAATTAACCCAAAGCGCTATAGAAAGTTATTAAAAATATGGACGATATTCCAACTAGTCATATTTTTTTTATTTTTGCCTTTAATATATTATTATGCCAAATTTATACCATTAGCGAAAGAAGGAGGAGCTGTTGCTTGGATACTTAAAACACCGAATATTTTTGTCACCCTTTTTCAAGCCTGCAAGGTATTAATTTTTGGTTATAATAGTGATGAGTGGAACTATAACGTAGGCATTATCTTTTTATTAATTTTGCTATTTTTTCTAAGGCCAAATAGTTATAAAAAGCCTATTTTATTAGTGTTTCTTTGGATGTTTGTGCCTATATTATTATTATGGACTCTATCTTTGTTTAATTCATTATTCCTTATCAGGTCACTTTTGTATGTAGTCCCCCCATTTTCCATATTTATAGCATTTTTATTGAAGAACCTAAACAGATTTTTAATGCCAGCTTTATTATTAATTACAACACTGTATGCTATTCCCCTCAATAACTATTATAACAATATTTATCCTACTTCGGAGCATAGTATTAATTGGGGAGTTCATCCAAGGAAAGAAACTCGGGCAGCGGCTAACTATATTATGAAAAAATCTAATAGGGGAGATATAATTATTCATTCAAACATTGCTACTTTTGCCCCTTTTTATTTTTATCATCAAGAAAAATTGGAAGAAAAAATGCTCGATATAATGGATCCCATTTGGAGTAGGCATTATAACTTTTTAAAAAAAGTTCCTAATAAAACTGCTTTTCTAAACTCGGTAATCAGTAGCGATGCTTTAATTAATAATTATAATAAAGTTTGGTTAGTATTCTCATCTTGGGGGCTAAAATATGATGAATATTCTATCGAGATAAAGCAGTTGATAGATTCGAATTTTCAAATGAAAGAATTTAAAAGTTTTATCGGGCTTGAGGTATATTTTTACACTAAATAAATTTAATTTTTCTTTATTAAGAAAAATAGACGAATTATTCAATAAAACTGCTGACAGTAGATTTCTATAGATCCAACATATTGATAAATCTAACGTTATATGCCCAAGATAATACTTATTCAACCCAATGCATGCCCCCCGTCATACTCACACTTTCTCAGACCTATCCTTAGAAATATTCAAGTTCCTTTTTCGCTCTTACGAGTAGCATCTTTGGTTGAGAGAGAATATGAAATAAAGATTATAGACCAGAGGATGAACTCTGGATGGGAAAAGGATTTGTTAAAAGAATTAAATAATAAACCTTTATGTGTGGGAATAAACGTGAGGGTAGGTATGCAACTTAAATATGGCATAGAGTGCAGCAAATTTATAAAAGAGAAATCAAACGTTCCAGTTGTGTGGGGAGGTTTAAGAGGTGGAGATTTTATACTTAGTCAAGCTATGAATGAGAAATACGTAGATATTATTGTAGATGGAGAGGGAGAGATTACATTTTATGAATTGGTAAATACTTTAAAAAATAAAGAAAATCTTGAGAAGGTAAAAGGAATCTGGTTTAGAAGCAATGGTAATTTAATAAAAACTCCTTTACGAGAACCTCTGGATCTAAATATATTACCACCACTTCCATATCATCTTTTAGAAATGGGAAATTATATTAAGAATAAAGATAATTTTATCTTTCTTTTAGAGTCATCCAGGGGATGCCCGCATAGGTGCAGCTTTTGCTTTAATAATAGACCGGATGGGGATTATAGAATAGAGAAAGCGGATAAAGTTTTAGCTACTATTGAGGATGCTGTTACTAGATTCGGAGTAAAATATTTCAAATTTCTTGATGGAAATTTATTTGGAGATGTTAAAAGAGCAAGAGAAATTATTAATGGAATAATTGTTTTAAAAAAGAGATTTAGTATATCTTGGGATGGTTATGGGGTTAGTCTTGATTTTCTTTCAATATTAGGAGAAAATTTTATAAATTCACTATCTATATCTGGATGTACTGCCTTGTTAATAGGGATTGAATCGGGTTGCCGCAGAATTTTAGATATAATGAATAAAAATAGCATAGATTTAAACCAGGTCTTACAAGTGAATAAACTTTTAAAACAAAATGGTATTAATGTTTGTTATACGTTTATCGCCGGCACTCCTACAGAAAAAATTGACGAACTGAAAGAAACAATTTCTTTAATTAATAATATATTGATGGATAATCCAAACAGATGCTCTATTACTATTCTGCCTTTTTATCCTTTACCTGATACGAAATTATTTGATTTAGCACTCAGGTTAGGTTTTAAACCTCCCGTTAACATAGAGGGATGGATAACCTTTTTTGAAAATTCAACTTTGCCATGGTTAAATAAAAGAGAAAATTATAATATAAAGGCTTTAAATCTAACTTCTTTTTGGTTGGGCAGCTGGAAACAAGTTAGCTCTCCTATATGGCTAAAAAAGATAATGGACCATATAATATTGTCGTATAAAACTATCGCTAAAATTAGGGTAAGGAAACTTTATTTTAGATTCTTTTTTCTTGAAAGGGTAATCGGAAAATTTTTCAATAAAATTGTTTTTTATTGTTTTGCATTTAGGTGGTAACCTATTACAACAATTATTGTTAGCTTCTTTATTTTTCTCTTATAAATATAGAAAAAAGAGATGAGGGCAAATATTCTTTTAATTCAGCCTTATATAGGTTATTCAGCAAGCTGGTTAAACTTACTGAGAAAAGTAGAGAACATCTCTTTACCGCTTTCGCTATTAAGGATTTCCTCGTTTCTCCATGATGAGTATAATATAAAAATAATAGACCAAAGGACAGATAAAGATTGGAAAGAAAATATATTAAGAGAACTTAGAAAAAAGCCAATTTGCGTTGGCGTAGCCGGCGGTTGCGGTATACAAATTAAGTATGCACTAGAGTGTAGTAAAGTTGTTAAAGAAAATTCTGATGTTCCGGTAGTATGGGGAGGAGTTCACGCTTCCTTAATGCCAAGGCAGACATTGGAGAACAGTAATATTGATATAGTGGTTCAAGGGGAGGGAGAATTAACTTTTTATGAATTAGTACGAATTTTAAATACCGAAGAGTGTATAGAAAAAGTTAAAGGCATCTGGTATAAGAAAAATGGATTGATATATCAAAATTCTATAAGCGAATTATTAGATTTGAATATTTTGCCTATTATTCCTTATCATTTGATAAATATGAATAGATATATAACAAATAAACTCAATTTTACTTTTCCATTGCAGTCATCGAGAGGATGTCCTCAAAGGTGTATATTTTGTTATAATGAGGTATATAATAGGGGTAAATTTAGATCGATGTCCCCAGAAAAAACATTAGAACATATAGCATATATAATAGACAATTTTGGAATAAAATATTTCAGATTTTTTGATGATAACTTTTTCGCTGATTTAAAAAGAGCAGAAGAAATAGTAGGGGGGATAATAAATCTTAAAAAGAAATATGGTGTATACTGGGACTCTTTCGGTAGCACCATATCTTCTCATTATAGAATGAATGAGAGTTTTCTTGATTTATTAGAAAAGTCATGTTGTCGTTCTTTTTATATAGGGGTTGAATCGGGTTCGCAAAGGATTCTCGATTTTATTAAGAAAGATATAGAAATTTCTCAAGTTTCAAAAGTCAACGATATGCTAAAAAAAAGAAATTTTCACGTATATTACGCTTTTATGGCTGGTTTTCCAACTGAAACACTGGATGAGCTCAAACAAACGATAAAGCTTGCTTTGAAATTAATCGAGGATAACCCAAATGCGCAAATTGCTGGAATCAAAATGTTTCATCCTATATATAACACAGAATCTCACAAGATGGCAAAAGAGTATAACTTCGAATTTCCCTCAACGCTTGAAGATTGGATTTATAGATATGAAATGATAGATTTACCGTGGTTTTCAAAAAAAGAGAATTATCGTCTTAAGTCTATTTGGCTTACGTCTAATTTCTTAGGCAAACCAGTCGGCAATAATTACCCTCTTTTTTTAAAACCTTTAATTTATCTTTATAAGCCTATAGCTAAATTACGATTAAAACATTTATTCTTTAAATTTTTCATTATAGAGAAAATAGCAGGGAAAATATTCAGTCTATTTTATTTTTCAGCCAAAACAACCAAAACAGCCAAGTTCTAAATATGCCCCTGATACAATCTCTGACTTTAAAGGATGAATATTTTCAAAGAAGATTTTTTATGTCCAAAAGTGATATTAAGAAAGTTCAATCTGATCTTTTGAAAAAAACTTACGATACGGCATTCTCTAAAGTTAATTTTTATAAGAGGAGATTTAACAAATTTGGGCTTGAGAGGGATTCTATAAAAGATATATGCGATATTAAGAAATTACCCTTTACGTACCCTCGCGAGATTATTTCGCAACCTGAAGAAAATATTACCGCACATGACAGATTGAGCGTCTCTCAAAAGGAAATCTGCCTAATTCATACTTCTGCGGGAACAACCGGCAAACCTAAAATTTTTGCATATACAGGTAGAGATGTTATAAATTGGGCAAGAAATGTTGCAACTTGTTTTTGGATAAATGGTTTTAGAAAAGGAGACGTTGTTATAGGTCCAAACCCTTTTGGAGAATATACTGGGGGAGGGGGTCTTTACTTAGGGATGATAGCTTTGGGAGTAACGTATATTCCAATGTCTGTTGGACCAGGCGTAAGCGAGAAGGTAATAGCGCATATAACGGGCAACTGGAGGATAGGACAGGAGAGTATAAAATTAGACCCTATTTTAATTCCGAATGGCATTGTTTGTTTAGCATCTTTTATTTCGAGGTTAGAATATGCTATGGAGAAATTGAATATTGATATTTCTTCGAGTAAATTAGAGAAAGGAGCTTTTGGCTCAGAGCCGTGGTCAGATGTTTTAAGAGAGAGAATTGAGAAAAAATGGAATATAGATGCCAGAGATATGTATGGACTAGGCGAGTTTTTTGGACCGGGAGTTGCTGCTGAGTGTAAGGCTAAAAAGGGGTTACATATTCTCTCAGATGCATTTATAGCAGAAGTTATAAATCCAAAAACCGACGAAGAGGTTAAGTTAGGAGAAGAAGGAGAACTTGTATTGACCGGTTTAACAAAAGAGGCTATGCCATTATTGAGATATCGTACCGGCGATAAAACAACTAAATTAGATGAGTTTTGTGAATGCAGCTCTTATCATAAAAAAATTGGAAGGATATTAGGAAGGATAGATAAAGATGATATTACGTTACCCGGTGGCATATCTGTAAACAGATTATTTATTGAAAAGCTAATTTTAAGCGAAGAAGGGGTTGATAATGAATATGTTCTAACAGTTTCTCCTGCAGAAGATAACCCTTGTAGAAAACTAAAAATTCTTTTAGAGGGCGCTATAGATAAAAGTTCAATAATTATAAACTCACTTAAAAATAAAATTTATATTGAATATAATCATAGACCAATTGTAAATGTTGTTCCGAGAGGTAAATTGCCTATTGGTACGGGAAAAGCAAAACGTTTATTAAATCCTGATGAATTTGAAAAGATAGAGCAGGGCTTATCTTCATACTTAAAAGATTATGGATGATGTATCTAAATTTTTAAAAGAGCCCTCAAGCATCTCTATAATTATACCTGTATGGAATCAAGAAGATTATCTTAAAGACTTTTGTGTCAGATTGACTAATTTCCTTGGCGAGTTAGAAATGGATAGCGAAGTTATATTTGTAGATAATTATAGCGATGATAGCACATTTTGTATCTTAAGGGAAAATTATGAAAATTTAAAAGGGTTTAAATTAATCAGCCTTAAGAAAAACTACGGCCAACATTTAGCTATTATGGTCGGTATGCATTATGCAACGAAAGAGATAGTGATAATTATGAATGTTGATCCGAGATTTAACATTTATGATATTCAAAAATTTATTGATGAAATAGTAAGCGGATATTCATATGTTTTTGGCAGAAGGATAGGTTACAATAGGGGTATTATTCGAGCTGTGATAATTTTTTTTATAAGACTATTTACTAATTTAAAGATAGATGACCCCACCTGTCCTTTTAGAGCTATCAGGTCTGATATACTCGCAAAGATTAAGGATTCCGGTGCCTTACATAGTATTCTTGCAAAACTGAAAGACGGAGAATATGCCGAAGTGAATATATTATATAATAACAAAAAATATCCAAAAATATCCCACTATAAATTAACCAACAAAACGAGGTTATTTTTTGAAATATGCAGAGATATTATATTTAAAAATAAAAAGAGGGACCTTAAAATAGATTCTATGGTCGCACATATATTAATTCCACCTATCTAATACGTTTGTATTAAATAGATGAATTATTGCAAGAGTTGGAATTTTTCTTACTTCAAAGACGATTCAAAAAATACAGCACCTTAAATATAAATTCAGATATAGTTAAAATTATATCTAGGAACTTATATTATACTTCAATATTATCGAGTTTTTTAAAGTTTATTAAAGTAAACGTCCATTTAAAAAATAGGGCTTTATGTGGATTGCAATGAAATGAACAAAAAAAATAATATCATTATAGTCATTTTACTTTTTATAAGTTTAGTTAGTTTATATGTCTATTTAAAGTCAACAAAGAGAAGCCATTACTTTAACGTTATTTTAATTACAATCGATACTCTAAGGTCTGACCATTTAGGTTGTTATGGATATAAAAGAGATACCTCTCCAAATATCGATAAACTTGCTAAAGAGGGAATTTTATTTACTCAAGCAATTAGTCAGTCCTCTTGGACAATACCATCAATCTCCTCTTTAATTACCTCAGCCTATCCTCATGTACATAAGTTTGCCGATCTGAATGTCTATTTAGATCCTTTCTACCCTGACTTATCATTTCTATTTAAGAAAGAGAAGTATTATACAGGATTCATTAGGAGTAACGGTCTATTAGTTAATTTATCAGGGATATTTAATTTTTTTGATGAGTTAAGTAAGAATGAATTTGAACTCAAAGCAGATGAGGTTACGCGAATGTCAACAGGTTTTTTAAAAAAAAATAAAAATAAGAGATTTTTTTTATGGCTTCATTATTTTGACCCACATGGACCATATAAACCACCAGCGCCTTACGATAGGAAATACATAAACGATGCCTTATATAAACAACATAACTGTATTCCAATCTCAGATATTAAGAAACCGGGATATTTTGATAAGTACTTTGATCCAGGACGTATCCCCCAATATGTGGCAGAAGATAATATAACAGATATGGAATATTATATTGCACAGTATGATGGCGAGATAAATTTTGTTGATAAACAGATAGGTATTTTATTAAACGTAATTAAAAAATTGGGGTTAGATAAAAGAACACTTATAATTCTTACTGCTGACCATGGAGAATATTTGGGTGAGCATAATGTTTATTTTTCCCATACTCTTTTATATGATGAGGTAATAAGGATTCCTTTAATTATAAAATGCGATAATATGCTTCCAGCAGGTAAAATATTCGATAAGCAAGTTGGTCTAATTGATATTATACCCACTATTTTTGGGTTTTTAGGAATAAAGACAGATATTAAAATGGAAGGTATTAACCTTATCCCATTTATTTTAAAAAAAGACTTACCTTTCCCAAGAGAAGCTATTTTTAGTGAACTTTTTGTGGGCGCTGAAAATCCTTCAACAGTAAAAGCCATTTGCCTTAGAACAAAAAAATGGAAGTTAATCTATCATTTGATAGCAAAAGATTACAGAATGTATAATCTCGAGAGTGATTCAAAAGAATTAAATAACATAGCAAAAAAAGAAAAAAGGCAATTTATTTTTCTAAAAACAGAATTGGACAATTGGATGAATAATATGAGGGTATCGCAAATAAAAACAGCTATTAAACCCCTTGATGAAAAAACTAAAGAAAAGTTAAGGAGTCTGGGTTATCTGCAATAATATTTGTTAGTTTTAAAAAGTTAGCTTTAAATAACTTATTAACTATAATGCAAATTGAAATTTGTAAAATATATAATCCTATTAAAATTAAATGGTTGTTACAGAAATTTCCATATAAACCTTTTAGAAATTATTTTGCGGAAAATTCAATAATATTTGATGAATTATTTTTAAATAATATAAGTAACTTTGTATATGATAGACGTAATAATTATTTATATACAGCATTTACAGGCAAGACAATAGCAGGATTTATATCCTTCAGGTTTTTAAATTGGGACACAAAATTTTTTAAAGTACCAATGGCTAGGATAGATTATATTTTTGCAACAGGAACTAATCAACAGCAATCAAAAATAAAATATAGACTTTTGGAAAAGGTATTTTCTGAATCTAACAGGTTGGGTATAAAGTTTATATCTGCTGATATAAATACAACCGATGTAAATACAATACATTCTTTAGAAGAGAGTGGTTTCAGGCTTATGGGTACATATATTACTTTCTTAGTGAAAAAAGGAAATATCCAAAAGAGATTCTTATCCAATAAAATCAAAAGTGTAATACTTAGAAGATTAAAATATGTTGATATTCCAGTAATACAGAAGATAGCAAAAGAGGCGGATTGGCAGGGTCATTTTTTTACCGACCCAAAACTTGACAAAAAAAGATGCAGACAATTGTATATTGAATGGGCAAAAAAATCTTGTTATGGATATGCCGATGAGGTATTGGTATATTTATTTAAGCGGAGAGTCGTTGGCTTTTCAACCTTCAAAATAGACAAAGAACTTTTTGATAATTTTAAGATTAAATTAGGCCATACTCCTTTAATATCCTTCTCTAAAGATGCAATTGACAAAGGTATCTATAACGAAAAGGTAGTGCTGGATACTTTTCGATATTTTCTGGATAAAGTTGATATGGTTGATGTTAGAATAGAACTCAATAATATAAAAGTAGCTAAATATTTTCTAACCTTAGGAGCCAGAGTTGCAGAAAGGACCTATTCTTTTCATAAGTGGTTATAGCAAGAAAAAATGGATATAAAAAAAATTTTACTCTTAAATCCTCCGGGAAGTAAGTTGTATCAACGCTTAAATTACTGTAGCAGTATTTCAAAGGCGTACTATTATTTCCATCCGTTAGACCTTTTAGTCCTAAGCGGAACTATTTCTGCAAACTATGATATCGAGGTAATAGATGCCATTGCTGAGAATATCAGCCCTGATAGGTGCCTCAGATTAATTCTTGATAAAGATCCCGATGCTATAATTTTTTTAACATCTGCTTTATCATGGGATGAAGACATAAGCCTTATAAACGAGGTTAAATCAAAAAAAGATATTCTTGCTATTGCAAGCGGCGGAATAGTGGAGTTTAATGGGATTGAGATAATGAAAAATAATAATTCTTTAGATGCGATTATTTTAGATTTTACATCGAAAGGCATCATAGATTTTTTAGAAAATAAACCCTCTAAAGTTAATAATATGATAATTAGAAAAAACTCCGAAATTGTGGCCGGGAATGGACATAGCGGTATTTATGAATTTGATATACCTATTCCTAGGCATGAATTATTTCCATTAAGAAGATATCGCATTCCATATTTTAAATCTCATCCCGTTACGCTGGTTTTGGTAAGTTACGGCTGTCCTTTTAAATGTACTTTCTGCAGTTTAGGATTGCTGAGATATAAAGTAAGAGACATAAACAATATTATTGATGAGTTAAAATATATAAAAAAATTAGGTATAAAAGAAGTTGCTATGGTAGATTCGTGTTTTGGCGCCAACAGAGAGTATGCTATTAAATTATGCGAGATTTTAATTAAGAACAATTTAAAATTTGGATGGGCGACTACAGCCAGGGCTGATACTTTAGATAGAGAATTATTAAATATCATGAAAAGATCCGGTTGCCATACTGTTCTTTTAGGAGTTGAAAGTGGCTCGGATATTATGCTAAATAAAATACAAAAAAATTTTTCAACCAGAGAAGTTATAGAAGCCTTTAAACTTGCAAAAGAAATGGGTATAAGAACACATGCTTTTTTTATGATTGGCTTACCCGGTGAAGATGCCAAGGCAATAGAAAAAACAATTAATTTTGCTAGAAGATTAGACTGCGATTATGCCTCTTTTTCATTTCCTTTTCCTGAAGTTGGAACTCCTTTAAGAGAAGAAGCTATTAAAAACGATTGGTTTGTAAACAACAAAAAAAGTTTTTTTTCAAGCTTTCATCCAACAATCAGAACAAGTGAGATTTCGGAAAAGGAACTTTTGCAACTTATGAAAAAAGCCATAAAGAGTTTCTATTTAAGGCCCTCGTATCTAAAAAGAAGGATTTTCTCTGTAAGATCGCTACATGAATTAAAGAGCAATACAATGGAAGGTATTTCACTTTTTGCAAATTTATTAAATATGCCTAAATAATGGAGATAATTTTACAAATTCAGTAGTTTTTAAAAATGGAAAATTTTATGAAAGTATTAAGAGAAACTAATGTTATATGTCCCTTTTGTTCAGCTGAACTCAAAGGTTATTTAATCCAAAAAGATAATTCAGTAATTTTGTATAGAAAATGTAGCTTAGATGGTATTACAGAGACTGTGTTATCGCGTAATCCCTTTTATTATGCTGAGCTAGATAGGTTCTATTTCAAAATATTAAAGAAGGGTCGGCCCAAAGGCCGAGCAACTAATTTTTGGATGCTGCTTAATCACGAATGTCAAATGCAATGCAGTTATTGTCCGATTACCATAGAAAATTTTCCTTTTTTGAAGTGTCAGGATATAAATAAAACAGATTTTAATAACATAATGAGAGATACTAAAAAAGAAAAATTAACCTTGTCCGGCGGTGAGCCAACTCTTCATCCTGATATTATTTACTTTTTAAAAAGAGCTGCAAAGCTTAGAAAGCATGTTCAGTTAGCTACAAATGGATTGCAACTTTCTGATAGCAATTTTTGTAAAAGCTTAAAAGAGGCTGGGATAAAGGAAATAAGAATATCTTATGAAGCTCTTTCACCAATACCTAAGCACTCAAAAATATATGAATTTAACAAGTATGTGAACATGAAATTACTTGCTTTAGAGCATCTTGAAAAACTTGGCCTTAGCGTCAACTTGTCACCAATAATCTTCAGGGGGATTAACGAAGATTTGTTGTTAGAGACGCTTGATTATGCAAAGGATAGATTATTTGTTAAAATGATATCAGTATGTGGATTTAGTTGGTGGGAAGGTCTCAACGATGCCAGGAATAAGGACGAAGTAATTATGACGGATGAGATGATGGATATTATCTGCATGGGTTACAATATTAGGGATCGAGAAAGCATCTTTACTTTTCAGAAAGCATTATTTGTTCTTTTACAGCTTCTTAGTGTTCGTATATGTATATATGCGCAAATGCTTATATTTGTAAGAAAAAAAAGAAAACTTGAATTAATCATTGACTATTTTAATATGAAGAGAATGAAAAAAATGTTAAAATTTTGGGAAAGATTTCACGATTCATATTATTTAATACAACTAGTAACTTTTTGTTTAGCTATGATCTATAGCATGAAACCAAGAATATTTTTCTTGATAAACGATATTTCAAAAATGACATTGTTCAGCATTTTTAAACTAAACTTAACAAAATATCCACACGGATTATTACCTTTAATATTATACACTACCTGTAATCCCTTAAATGCCGATGAAGAGGTAGGTAAACAATGTACGGGCGGAGGTATTTATAAAATGAATAATCAAATCTTCAAAAAATCCTCAAGATACCCCATAAATCAAAATTTTGTTTAGCATAATTATAATTAAAAATTTGTAATACAGCAAATTTTAGCTATAATAAACTTGACTTTTTTAGAACTAAGAGATATAAAATATAAATAAACAAGGAGGGGCGAGTATGATAAAATTACTAAATTCTTACAGTAAATCTGCAAGAAGAAATCGTATTAGATTTTGCAGGTGCGCACGCGTATTATGGTAAGTTAAAATTTGAAATTTTCTTAAACTTGGCTATGAAAAAAAGATTTCATAAATTTGAACGATGGGGTAGATATTTTGCAATTGATAATAACAATGGAAATTTCTTTGAATTAGACGGGATTGGATATGACGCAATTGATTTATTAGACGGAACTTCTGAGGGCGTAGCTATAAATAGGTTAGGTCAGAAATATGGAACTAAATCCGCAAGGGAGGTAGTAGAACGATTTAGAAATTTAAGAAAGAATGGTTTGATATCTTTAGATGGGACAGCTACTCTAAAATTAAAACTTCCTGTGCCAAAACTTTTTTATTTAACATTAAACCTGATAAATGATTGCAATTTGCGATGTCGTTATTGCTGGAATGACAGCGGGTTATACAGCAGCGATATGAAAAATATTAAGATGGGAAAAGAGGTTGCTTTTAAAGCAGTTGATGTATTAATAAAGGGTTCGGGAAATAAGAAGGAGCTGGTGGTTGATTTATACGGCGGTGAGCCGATTTTAAATTTTAACCTTGTTGAACAGGTTATTAAATATTGTAAATCTAGGGAAAAGGATGCGAAAAAAGAGTTTCATTTTCTTCTTGCAACAAATGGAACTTTGCTTAGCCTTGAAAAAGCAAAATTTTTAGATGAAAATGGAGTTGATATAGCAATAAGTATAGATGGCGAGGAAAAGATTCAAGATCGTATGCGGCCATTTGCAAGCGGGAAAGGTACTTATGATATTTTAATGCAAAATTTAGATAGGATTCCAAACCAGATTAAAAAACGTATGGTAGCCAGAGCAACTTTTACACCCTTTAATTCTAAGATTGTTGAAATTTTTAAATTTTTAAGGAAACTTGGTTTTGAAAGGATAGAGATCTGCGAAACTGAAGATGTGTGCTTTGGGATGAAGAGAGAAAAGATAAAATACTTTTTTAAGAATAAAAAGGATATCAAAGTTCTAAAAAAAGAATACGAAAGGCTTGCAAATTTTTATGTTGAGGAAATTTTGAAAGGAAGCTTCAACTATTATAATATTTATTTTAATAGATTTTTCAAAATGCTTGCAAGGCTTTATCATCAGAACAAAATATGGGGATGTTGTTCTGCAGGAGTGGGTCAGATTGCGGTTGATGCAAAAGGCGATATATATCCCTGCACAACATTTTTAGATATGAAAACATTCAAAATAGGGAATGTTTTTAATGGAATCAATTCTAAAAGAATATTGTTAGATAGCAATATAACTGATAGTGACAAGTGTCAGAGTTGTTTTGCTAAAGTTTTATGTAAAGGGGCGGGTTCATGTTACAATATAAATTATTATTTTAACAAGTCTATTATAGAGCCTGTTGATGCTTATTGCGATATATTTAGATTCAAGACAAAATTAATGATAGCAGTTATTGCCGAAATAAATGAAAAAAAACCGCATCTCTTATCAAATCTTCTAAAAGTTCCTTCCTAAATTTTACCTCTAAATTCTTAATTAAAGTAGAATCTCTTGTTAAAGACCTATGATTAGCCACCAAAAATATGCGACCTCGGGAAAGAAGAAGGTGCTGTCGAGGGTGTTGTGGATTAAAAAAGAGATAGAGGTTGTGTATAAGCCAAGATAGAGAACGTCTTTATTTTCTTTAAGTTTTTTTGAGGATTTGTAGATAACAGAAGTAACAAAGCAGAAAAAAAAGGCTATTCCGAAAAATCCTGCCTCAGCCCAGAGCTGTAAATAAGAGTTGTGTGAAAAACCCGCAAAGAGCGCATCCTTTGGCTTATATCTCTGATAGTAATGCCTGAAATTCCCAATCCCAATCCCATTTAAAGGATGTTTTGATATTATCTCCACGGTAGTTTTATAACAGTAATATCTCTGGACTATGGAGTTGTGCGGGTTTTTAAGGTCAAAGAAAAACTGCCAGCGGCTTGTGAGTATAACTATGGATATAGAGGCTAATATAAAAAAAATAATCAGATAATCATAGGAGTAAAATTTTTTAGATTTGGCCAATAGAAATGTAAATATGCCGAGTGAAATAACGAGACTTATCCATCCGCCAAGGGATTTAGTAAGAACTAGGGTTATGCATAATATAAAAAGGTAGATACTAAACAGAAACACCCTTTTTCTATTTTTTAGATTTTCTATCAGGAGAGCTATGTTTATAGGGATAATTAATATAAGATATCCTGCCAGCATATCAGGCGATAAAAAGGTGGCAAATACCCGTTTTGAAAGGATTGTCCTTTCGGCAAATTGATAATCAGGTGCTACGCTTTTTAGACGGTTAAGAACATGTTTAAAGCCGATAAAATACTGGTCTAATGCATAAAAGGCTATAAAAATAGAAGGGATGAAGATTGCAAAGAGAAGGATCCTCTTTTTTTTATATTCTAAATTAGTAACAAGCCAAAATATTAGAATAGCATTGAAGAATTCATATATTTGTTTTAAAGCCCTAACTGCGTCAAAAGAACGATAGGCGGATATAATTATTGTTATGAGGAAAAATAAAAGGGGTATTAAAATGGCAGGTTTTGTTTCATTTTTCTTTTCAATAAGTAATAAAAGTAGTACGCTGAAGGAGCATAATATATGCCATATTAAATCTATATTAGGATATGCCCAGCTTGAAATAAATGGGCGGGCAGCAATTAAGGTTAAGAATAGATACCACAGCGCACCTTTGAAATGCATACTTTAAATTATACTAAAATAATTTTATACACACCATCTTTTTATACATTGTCAAAAATAGACGCAAGATTCGCATTGAAATAAAATATGCTGGATGATATTATAAAAAATTGAACCACGTTAGAAATAGCGTCCTCTGCTTGAGGATTTCTAACGGGGTAAAGGAAGATATATGGACAACAATTCATATTTGGATGATTTGGAAAGTATGAGTATTTATATAATCAGGGAGGCATACTGGAAAGATAGGGATAATCTGGCAGTGTTATGGAGCATGGGTAAGGATTCAACTACCTTGGTGCATTTAACAAGAAAGGCATTTTTTGGAAAAATTCCTTTTCCCATTATACATATAGATACAACCTTTAAGTTTAAAGAAATTTATGAATTCAGAGATAAATTTTCAAAATTATGGAATTTGAATTTAGTTATTGCCAGAAACTACAGCGCCTTAAAAGAGGCGATGTCTCCGAAAAAAGGAAGATTTGAATGCTGCAGCGCTTTAAAGACCGAGGCCTTAAGGCAGACAATAGAAAGGCATAAGTTGAAAGCGCTCCTTGTGGCTATCAGGAGGGATGAGCATGCAATTAGGGCAAAAGAGAGGTATTTTTCCTTGAGGGATAAAGAATTTAGGTGGGATTATCAGAACCAGCCGTTAGAGTTGTGGGGAGAATACTATAAAACCAAAGGAGAAACCGGGACGCATTTAAGAATTCATCCCTTACTTCACTGGAGTGAGGTTGATATATGGAGATATATAAAAAGGGAAAAACTCCCTGTTTTAAATCTTTATTTTGCCAAAAATGGAAGAAGGTATAGAAGTATCGGATGCGAATGTTGTTGTAAGCCCATACGATCATCCGCAAATAACATAGATAGAATTATCAAGGAAATTCAAAATACCAGAGTTCAAGAGCGGTCGGGCCGCATTCAGGATAAAGAAAAAGAATATATGATGCAGAAGTTAAGGTCGCTGGGGTATATGTAGCATGAAAGAAAAGTTAAGAATTGTCGTGACCGGCGAGGTTGATTCCGGGAAATCGACTTTGATAGGAAGATTTTTATTTGAATCAAAAACAGTCTCTGACAAAGATATTCAGGATATTAATTATATCAGCCGGAGATTAGGCAGTGGTTTTGAATTTGCCTATTTGCTGGATAGCCTCGAAGAGGAAAGAAAGGGACAACTAACGATAGAGACAACGCAGGCGTTCTGCAGGATTAAAAAAGGAAAACAATTTGTCTTTATCGATGTTCCGGGGCATCAGGAACTGCTTAAGAATATGCTCTCAGGGAGTTCTTATGGTGATATAGCTTTGTTGGTTATAGATGTTCAAAAATCTATAGAAGAGCAGACTAAAAGACATACCTTTATCCTTAAGTTCTTAGGTATACGTAATATTATTTTAGTTTTAAATAAAATGGATTTAGTTAATTTTAATGAAAGAATTTTTAATAAGATAACGAAAGAAACGGCAAAATTTCTTAAAGCCATAGAGATTAAACCAGAGTATTTTATACCCATATCTGCAAAACAGGGGGATAATCTTATCAAGAAGTCTAAAAGAATGACATGGTATAAGGGTTTATCTCTCATTAAAATATTAAATACCTTTTCTAAAACAGAAAGTAGTTCTAACTTCCGTTTTCCCATACAAGATGTATATAATATTGACGGCGAAGAGATACTAGCAGGAAAGATTATATCTGGCGAAATAAGAAAGGGTGAAAGCGTAAAAGTTCTGTCTGTAAATAAAAATTATAGGATAAAAAAAATAAAAATATTTGGTAAGAATAAAACTATGGCTAAGGCGCCAGAGAGTATCGGTATTGTAATGGATAATATGCATAGTTTGAAACGCGGCCAGGTTATATGTAAACCTCAATTTCCGGATGTGGATACAAAAATCTTAGCCAGAATTTTTTGTGTTACTGAAGTTTCGAGAACGAATGGATACGTTTCATTCGACGAGAATGTAGTATCCGCTACTAACCGAAACTTCAGTAATAATCTTGATAAAAAAGGAATTATGAAATTTAAGTGCGCCACTCAGGAAAGTCGCACTCAAATTATAAAGATAAATAAAATATGGGATTCGGCAACGTTGGAAGTAAAATCTATCCCGTTGCCAGAGGACCATGGCCATAGGCCATGGGTGAATGGTGGTTCGGGACGTTGCCCTATGAGGGGCGTAAAAGTTTTAGATGACTGCGTGCATGCGCGTGGGGCTCCAGTAACAGATGCTTTGGATAAAAACGACATTGCTGAAGTAGTTGTGGCTACTGAAACGCCCGTGGTTATAGAAAAATATGAAAGATTTAATAGTTTGGGCAGGTTTGTGTTAGAGAATAATGATAATGAAATCTGCGCAGTAGGAATTGTTATCTGACACAAACGCAATAAATATTTTGCCATGATAAGACGTATAATAACTTTAAGCCCAATTTACTTCTTCGCTTGCGGTGCTCGGAGCATTCGGCTAAACCTCTCCTACAAGCACCCCCATCCCCTTAAAGGGGGAACAAAAGAAGCAACTTACGG
>CAZDNS010000005.1:0-2964 GCA_964506845.1 uncultured Planctomycetia bacterium
TGCCCATTTCGTTGCACTTATTGCGCATCGGGAAATCGCGCCTTACCTATAAAATACAGGGATGTTAATGAGGTTATTAGAGAGATAAAGGTATTAAAGAATGACTACAGCACAAGATTTATACGTATTGTTGATGATACGTTTACGGCAAATAAGAAGCGCGTTAAGCTACTTTCCGACCTAATTGTCGAAAACAACCTTAACGATATTGAATATTCGGTTGGTTCTACTGTAGCACTTATGGATGAGGAACTAGCCGCTTCATTAGTCAGGATGGGAGTTAAGAGGGTAACCTTTGGCGTGGAATCAGGAAGCGAGAAAATATTGCGGGCAGTAAATAAGAATATAAAATTAGATGAGATAATCAGCGCTATTAAAATAACCACTGCATACGGAATTAAGGCCCATTGTTTTTTTATGATAGGTTTTCCCTATGAGACACAGGAGGATGTATATAGCTCCATAGATTTAATAGATAAGATATGCAACGATAAGACTACATTTGAGTTTAATATTGTAACGCCTTATCCCGGGACACAACTATTTGCGCAGGCTTTCGGTTCAGAACATATTGAGAATATCAGGGATTGGTTTAAGTTCTACCATCAATCTACCGCAAAACTTAATAACTCGTTTATGTCCACAGATGAGATAAACTTCGCGTATTCAACATTAATCCATTACTCTAAATATATAATTTCGTATAAAAAATCCATTACCGACTGATGTTAAAAAAAGTAAAAACTTTTTATAAAAATCCTAAAATATTTCTGCCATGGGCGCTTTCAAAAGCGAGAAAAATTTCCTATCTTTATGGTTCGGGGAGGGTATTTGTGGCACCGGAGAAGGTTTCTCTTGGAATTAATAATATATGTAATTTAAAGTGTATCCATTGTGATGTCGGCCAGAAAAATGCCGCAACAACATTCTATGATAGACTGCTTGGCGAGAATGGAGCGTATGTACCGATAAACAAATTAAAAAAAAGGATTGACCAAATATCGCTCTTTAAGCCAGCCCCATATATTTCAATACTTTACACCGAACCCTTGATGCATCCAAATATTATTGAATTATGCGAGTATTTAGCATCTAAAAAATTAAAATTCTCGATAACCACAAACGGGTATCTTTTAGAAAAATATGCAAAGGAGCTTGTGCGCGTGGGTGTGGATTTGCTGCGGCTTCCGCTTGATGGACCTAAAGAGTTGCATAATAAAATACGTGGTATTGATGATGCTTACGAAAGGCTTCGAAGGGGTATAGATAGAATTAAGAAAGAACGCTCTGCGCTAGAGAGCTCTAAGCCGAGAGTAGAATTGCGTTGCGCTATATTTGATGCAAATTATAGGTATATTTATAAGACCTATGAGGCAATGAATGAATTTTCTCCTGATATTATAGGATTTATGCATTATACCTTTTTGGATAAGGATGTGGCCACAGAACATAACAGAAGTTATGGAGATTCTTGTTATGCTACAGATTACAGTTCGTCTATGACGGATCCCAAGCAGGTGGATATTAAGATACTTTCACAACAGCTTGAGCAAGTAAGAGAGACGGCATCAAAAGAGGGTATAAAAAAATTATATATATGGCCTGACATAGTTAAAGAGAATGAGTTAGAAAATTATTACCACAATTTTAGTAAGCCCGTAAAAGGCTACAAGAAATGCACTGTGCCTTGGAGTCTAATGGTAGTCTTTTCAGATGGAGATATTGCCCCTGCTGCAAGATGTTTCAAAAACTGGACAGTGGGCAATATTGATACAATTAGCCTTAAGTCGGCTTGGAATAATAAAAGAATGAAACATATCCGCTCCCTTTTATTAAAACATGGTTCTTTTGCCGCCTGCCTGAGGTGTTGTGGAATTTTTAATAAATCGTGGTAATTTAATAACTATGCCAACTAAAATAGGAAATATTGAGATAGGAAAGAAGGTAATGGTGATTGCGGAGATAGGAGGTAGTCATAACGGTGATTTTGATACAGCATTGAGATTGGTCAACGAGGCTTATAGAGCCGGGGTAGATGCAGTTAAGTTTCAGACATATAGAGCGGAGAAATTAATTCATAAGAGTGAGCCCGCCTTAAAACTTGTAAGAACCCGCTTTAAAACTCAACTTGAAAGGTTTAAGAGTCTGGAGTTTACATATAAGCAGTATAAAAAGTTACATGCGTTTACGGTTTCTAAGGGACTGCTTTTTATTTCGACACCCTTTGATGAAGAGAGCGTGGATATGCTTGAACCTTTTGTTTGGGCGTATAAGATAGCATCCGGCGATATAGATAATGTCCCTCTTTTACTCGCCGTTTCAAAGAAAGCCAAACCAATTTTATTATCAACTGGCATGTCAACATTGGATGAAATTAAAACAGCCCTTCAAAAGCTCTCAAAGAACACCGTTATCCTTATGCATTGCGTATCTAGTTATCCCGCTTTAGATGAAGAGATAAATCTTAATGCCATCCCGTTTCTGAAAAGCGCCTTTCCTAATAGGATAATAGGTTTTTCTGATCATACTGTCGGCATAACTGCTTCTATTGGAGCGGTATCTCTGGGCGCACAGGTTATAGAGAAACATTTTACATTGGATAAAGCACAACCTGTCGGAGATCATTGCCTATCCCTTGAGCCTGATGAATTTAAAGAGATGATTAGCCATATAACGAAGTTAGAAAAGATGCTCGGCGTTCTAAATAAAAAGCCCTCTAGGAATGAGCTGGAGATGAAAAAAAGATTGCGCAGGGGCATAGCGGCGGCCGTTGATATAAAGAGGGGAAGCGTTCTGAATTCAAAAATGCTCATTCCGTTAAGACCCCTCAAGGGAATTCCGGTTAGTCAATATGAAATTGTGCTGGGCAAAAAAGCAAAGAGATTTATACGTAAGGGAGAGTTTATTTCATTTTGCGATATAGAATGCTAAAAATAAATATAGATATGGCTGAATCAATAAAAG